>JANNBD010000386.1:0-3166 GCA_031385105.1 Chamaesiphon sp. OTE_78_metabat_374 | reverse complement strand
CTGATAGCTTGAGTGAGACAAAAGCCAAAATGGAAAAATATCAACGGGTGGGTGTGCAACTGGGCTTACTCATCAATCCTCAAAACAAGCAGGTAGAAATCTACCGACCAGGAAAAGAACCAGAAATCTTAGAATCTCCAGGATCGATCGATTGTACTGATGTCATGCCAGGATTCACCTTGGACATGAGCAGGATTTGGTAAGATATACGATCTCCAGTTTTTGAGTCAAGATGCTTACGCGATCGATAATTGGTCAAACGCTTCAATCGAACAAGATGTGTAATAACGTAGGTAAATAATAACTATTACCTACGTTATTACACGGTCAAGCCCAAGTTTTGGCGATTATTCTGCCTACAGCCCTGCTTACTCGGTTAACTTCTTAAAGATGCGATCGAGTCGATCGTTGGCATCCTTGGCTAATTTGATGCAGTAGACAGTCGATCCAGTTCCTGATGCAGTGGCGTAGGCTGGTGTGTATCAACACGAGCGATATTACCTGTAAATAAGTCCCTAATACACCAATCGATCGACTAATCCAGGCAATTTAGTTTTACCAATCCCGCATTTTAATTTAGTTAGGAAAGTCAAGTTCTTAATCCGCTCGACAGATCGGTATTTGATAATTGACTGGGCGAGCGTTGCTAATTACGCTGTGGTAGATTGTATTGTATGGGTTAAAACCTCAAAAAATGAAGCAAAATGATGACAATACTCGCTTCTGAATCCACCATCACAAATAAAAACGATCCACACAGAGAAAGAATGCGTGCAATTGCCTACAACATGGATATGCTACTCCCTGGTGTCTATATTTGGTGCGGATTAGTTGTATTAAAATTTGGTGGGCATGAACCCGACGATTCCCCTCATCGTTATCCTGGATCGATCGATAGTTGGGTCGGGTTTGCTATAGTTTTTCCAGGCTACAAAATATTTACGACCTATAAGGGTTCTTATGACCCTCGATAAACATCAGATGCCTATTCCGATTCATGCCGAACTTACCACTCAAGAAGCAGCCTGTTTACTCAATGTCTCCCGCCCATACTTAATCAAACAAATCGAATTAGGTAAAATCCCCCATCATAAAATCGGAAAACACCGCAGGATTAATTTCAACGATCTAATGGTTTATAAAGACAGGATCGATCTCACAACAGTGCAAGGCTTAGATGAAATGGTGGCAATTTCTCAAGAGCTAGGACTATACGACTGACGGCTGCTAGCTCCGTTTATAAACCGCTGCCGATTGAAATCGGAGCTAACAATGCAAAGTCCGCCTTCGCGGACTGAAGATCTAGTCCGCGAAGGCGGACTTTGCGACATGAGCCACGATTTCAATCGTTGGCGGTGCTTGAACGGAGCAAATAACCGTAACCCTAACTCACGTTATTCACTAATCTCACTCTGGCGTTGACGTACATATCCGGCAATGCCGCGTTGAGAAGTTTTGATAAAGTCACAGATTTCGGTGACTTGTGGGGAATCAAACTCAGCTTCTAGTCTGATTAAGGCTTCAGGAATAAGTAAATTTGATTGATAGAGAATTTTGAAAGCACGTTTGAGTATCAATCTTTGTTCGGAGCTAAATCCAGCGCGACGCAATCCGACGCTATTTAGTCCCATCACCTTATTGAGCGTCGTACTGCGCGTCATGCAAAAGGGGGGAATATCTTTGTGCGCCGCCGAACCGCCTGCCATCATCACCAATCTACCGACTCTGGCAAATTGATGCACTAGGCAATTGCCGCTGATGAATGCCCGATCTCCAACTTCGACATAACCAGCTAGTAGTGCGCCGTTGGCGACGATGACATCGTTACCGAGTTGGACATTGTGAGCGAGGTGGCTGTATGCCATCAAGAGGCAGTTATTGCCGACAGTTGTCTTTGTGCCGGGTTTAGTACCTCGATGAATTGTTACGCCTTCTCTGAGGGTGCAATTGTCGCCAATTTTGACGTAGCTCGGCTCATCTTTGTAAGCCACGTCTTGAGGAGTATCGCCGAGCACGACATTACCATGTAGATGGCAATTTTGACCGATCGAGGTGTACGGCAGCAGAGTCACATGAGCATCTAAAATACAATTGTCCCCAATCTCTACATCATGTCGAATGTAGCAAAATGGACCGATCGAGACATTAGCACCAATCTTAGCACCAGACTCGATCGCGGCTGTCGGATGGATTTGACTCATAAATTAGCGATTGCTAGCTTGCATCTCTTTGGAAGCGCGATAGGCATCTTTCATTCTGCCAAAATTGATTTTAAATTCCGCCACACCCAGGAGACTACCTTTGCTATCTTCCTCCTCATCCCAACAGGAAGAGAGAATCCCATAGGTTAAACCTACTACACTCAATCCCAGGCAACCCATGCTAGTCAATAAAACCACCGTATTTGGTAGTCTAAACCAGTTATTGGCGATCGCCAAGTAACCGATAATAAAGATTGACATCCCCATCAGCACCGGAATACCGCAGAATACCAGCACCCGCCGAATCATCCGCTGACTGACAATCTCAGGAATAAAGCCAGAACCCTGTTCTACCATTGCTGGCGATGGGTTGGTGGGTTTCACAATTGTTACTCCTTTCTGCGCGGCTGTTTTCCGCTGCTTATTTTTTTTCGGCTCGAATGGTACCGATGGGCGGGGATTCTCAGCAGGCATAATTATCCGTTGGTGATGATCTGGTTTAGTGTCCGTATTGGTAACGTAAGCTGTTTACTACTTTTGCATAGCTACTAGTCACTAGTTACTACTCTCTAGTCACTAGCTACTAGTTACTATCTGCTCAATGCTATTTAACGCGACGAATGCCGAGGCTATCCGCGAGATTTTGGTAGCGTTGAACGCTTTCAGTGTTGATAAACGCTAGTAAACGCTTGCGTTGACCGATCATTTTGAGTAAGCCTCGGCGAGACGAATGATCGCTTTTATTGGTTTTGAGGTGTTCGCTGAGACGGTTGACACGATTACTCGTTCAAATTCAACAGCTCCTTTTTTAAGTGCATCGATGAGGTTAATCGATCGATCGATGATAACATCAGCATTAGGCACGAGTTTTACGCCAATTTGTCCTTTGTTATCGGTGGTGGCAATCGTGGAACCCAATCGATCGAGGTGGAAAAACCAGTGAACCCGCGGGCCGTCGTCGAAGA
>JANNBD010000383.1:0-2300 GCA_031385105.1 Chamaesiphon sp. OTE_78_metabat_374 | reverse complement strand
CCTCAGGAATCCGCGCTAAGGGGCATATGATCGAGGCAAATCTGCGGCTGGTTGTTTCGGTTGCCAAAAAATACCAAAATCGGGGCTTGGAACTATTGGATCTGATTCAAGAGGGGACAATGGGGCTGGAACGGGCGGTAGACAAGTTCGATCCGACTAAGGGGTATCGATTTAGCACCTACGCCTACTGGTGGATTCGTCAGGGAATTACCCGTGCAATTGCGACTCAAAGTCGGAATATTCGCCTCCCAGTCCACATTACCGAAAAGCTGAACAAGATCAAGAAAGTCCAACGAGATCTGAGCGTAGCCACAGGCAGATCTCCCCGACTAGAGGAAGTTGCGACGGCGATGGATATGACACTGGTGCAGTTGCAAGAAGTGCTGATGCGCGTCCCTCGATCGGTATCATTGGATGTGAAGGTGGGTAAGGATCGGGATACAGAATTGGGCGATATGCTCGAAGCTGATGATGTTACACCAGAACAACTGATGATGCGAGAGTCACTCCAAGGCGAACTCGTGACCCTCCTGGCAGATTTGACCGATCGCGAGCGGGAGGTCATCTGTCTCCGGTTCGGGCTAGGATACAATCATGCCCATTCTCTGGCCGACATTGGGCGGATTTTGGATTTGTCCCGTGAGCGTGTCCGTCAAATTGAGTCCAAAGCTCTCCAAAAATTGCGTCAACCTAAACGCCGCAATCGCGTACGTGACTACCTAGAATCGATGAACTAGGTTGTAAAATTGGGGTAGTTTATAAATTACCCCTACTAACTTTTAGATTTTTTGATTGCTGTAGGTAACTTTAACTTCTTCTAACAAATCATAAACTAAAGATTCAATTCTGACGATCGTTTGTCCGCGCTGCATTTCATCGCCAATCGATTGCGTCAGAGTTTCAGCTAGACGACGACTGAGATTGCCACTATCTGGATCTTCGAGCAGCTTAGTCAGGGCGATGTAGATAGAACTTGAGACTTCTTTAACGACTCGATCGATTGCTTGATTTGGCAATTCACCAATACCTGGCAGCAGTCTAAGACTACGATAGGCAGGTGATTCTGATAAAGCTTTTTGGAATAGATGTCTAAAGATTGCTTCTAGATCTGGTTGAATTTTAGGAACTACTCGATAGATAATTACTTCTGAAACTAGTTCAAATAAAGCCTCGATTTCATTGATGTTGTTTAGATCGATGTGGGGCTGTTTGAGATAACTAGCGATCCTCTGAGCAACTTGTCCCTGCTTAATTGCGCTCTGAGTTTGGCTCAGAATCTGAATCACTACGGCATCGGTAATTTCTGTTACAAGTTGTCCGACAAATAGTCGATTTAATTCTGATTGAATCACATCGAGGTTGACTAATCTAGCTTGATGCCAGCGAATCAAAACTGGAATTACCCGCAGAAATTGAACAAATGGTAATAACAAAATCAGATCGTACCAGCGACGGATGATCGCCTGGAGCCAGCTAAGATTGCGATTGTGGCGGCGCAGATAGTAAGTTCTGCCGAGTAGATCGATCGCAAAAATTCCAATAAATATCGTATCAATTTGCCAGAATAGATCGATATAATTGCCAGATAGATCCAATCGTCGATAATAATTAGTGACGATTAATGGCTTAATTCTTTGGTCATAAAATCCAATCTCTTTGCTCCAGCCAGCTTTGGTTAGATAGGCTTGACTCCAGAAGGTTTGAAACGAACCTTTGGCTGATTGATTCTGTACTCTGTCGCGAACTTGATTTTTAATCTTTTCTAAATTACCAGTTTTTTCAGCTACTTGAAAAGGGTTGTTTTGGATCAGACTGACACTCAAAGTGTCTAATTGTTGGAGCCAGCTCCGAGTCTGAGCAGAGGCTAATCCAGTTTGACTCACAGTCAGCTTGAGCTGTTCGACAGCATTGAGATATCGCTCAGTTTCACGATGGGGTTCGATCCCTTTAAACCTATCGTATTGCTCAATTACATCGGGTAGATTACGAAAGTAGAAATCACGGCAGGGAATATAAGTAAAATCGAACATTGCGACGATTAAACTGATTGAGGCGATAATTGCCATCAATCGATCGAACCATAAATTTTTGCGGGTGACTGGCGAAAACACTAAAAGATTTTAGAAAGTGTGTGGATTGTGACCCTCATTTTAGAGTACTTTGGCTATAGCGATCGGAAAATCACGAGTTTCACTTTACATAGCGATGATGCAAGATTTTAACTGGAACAAGCTTCAAAATGGTTCAGATATTCGTGGTGTGGCGATCGAGGGCGTTCCCAATGAAAATGTTAATCTCAC
>JANNBD010000331.1:0-7982 GCA_031385105.1 Chamaesiphon sp. OTE_78_metabat_374 | reverse complement strand
CTGGGAGAGCGTTTACCAGAGACTACTTGGGTAAATTTGCAGCAGGTAGCGAGTGACAGAGTACTATTTCGGACTGGAGCCAAGATCGATCTCGATCCGCAGATTTGGCAGAGCCTAGAAACTGCTTGTCAAAAGAGTTATTCCACTCAGATGACTTACTATACCGCCAGTCGGGATCGCGTAGGCGAAAGAACATTCGATCCCTATCTGCTCTACATCTATCGCGGTACCAATCCTTATGCGATTGGTTATTGTCATACTCGACAGGCGATTCGGTGGTTTCGAGTAGACAGAATTCGCAAGCTGGAAATATTAGCCCAAAGTTTCACCCGCGATCCTAATTTTGATGCCCAGCAGCACTTTGAAGATATTTTTCAGGCGGAGGTGGGCGGAGACTTGCAAACAATTGAAATTTGGTTTGATGCTAAGACTGCACCCTATATCCGCGAACGGGTTTGGCATCCAAGTCAGGAGATTGTCGAGCATGGGGATGGGGAGATAACGCTGAAGTTTGTAGCGAAAGGGTTACAAGAGCTGAGGCGGTGGGTACTCTCTTATGGGCGGGGTGCAAGCGTGTTGCAACCACCGGAGCTGGTATTGATGATGCGGGAGGAGATCGAGGCGATGAACAGTAGTTATCAAAAAGGTGGGAATTTAGAATGATGAACTATTTAGAAATTCAATATAAACTAGTCGGTAAAACTTTGCCAGCCGATCATGGTTATGCACTATATTCGGCGACTAAAAAGTTGGTTTTAGATCGACAAGATAACTATGGTGAATTACTAATCGATTGCCGTTCGCGAAGCGTCTCGCAGAGAAGGCAGGTTTTCAACCAACGATCTTTGCCACCAGAGATTTTGATATCGAGTATTCCAGGTGTAGCAGATCGAGATGGTACTATTTATCTCGATCGACATTCACGATTTAGATTGCGATGTCCTAGCGATAGTGTTCAACTTTGGTATCGGCTATTGCAAGAGCAGGTGTTAGATATTCAGGGACATCTGATTCGCTTAGTTCAGCCACAACTTACATTGCCAGAGCCAAGTGAAACTCTCAAATCTAGATTGGTTACTTTCAAGCTAAAAGAGTGGAATCAAAGTGAAGCACCAACGCAGTTTCTAATATCTTGTCAACGGGCATTAGACAAATTAGAAATAGAAGCTAAACCTTTTATCGATAGCGATTATCGTGGCGATCTGGCAAAGCGATCGCTTTATATTCATGGTAAACATGTGATGGGTTATGGAGTAGTAATTGAAGGATTAAAGCCTGAAGATTCAATTAAGCTTCAATGTTTAGGCATGGGTGGGCGCAAACATTTTGGGTGTGGTTGGTTTTATCCGGTTAAGGAGGAAATTAATGCAGTCTAAATTAAATCCCAATCTTTTATTAGCAAAATCATTCGATCGTAACAAAGAAACTTGGCAAGGTGCTTATACATTAGTCGGTCACACCGCAGCGGTAGTCGATGCAGTTACCGCGATTGTCAATTTTTTAGGCGGTCAATTAATTTCACAATTTGGCTTAAAGTGCGATTTTGCTTACTTATTGGCAACCGTGCGATTAGCGGCATATTTACATGATTGGGGTAAGGCTAATAATCATTTTCAACAGGTAGTTAGAAAGCAGAGAAATCCGTTGAATCAACCACAAATGATGCGTCACGAGGTGGTTTCGGTGCTGATGGCATGGGAATTTCGAGAATGGTTGATGCAGGCTGATGGCGATTTTTATATCGCTCTAGCTGCGGCAGGCGGACATCATCTTAAATTAGGTGGGCGCAGCGGCAAACAGACTGATGAATTGGGCGAACTGAGGTTGGGAACTGGGGATATCGAACTGCGATCTTACACGAGTCATCCTAATTTCAAAGCATTATTAAAATATGGGATGAGGGTGTTGGGAGGACTTCCCAGCAAGATTAAACTCGCCCGTAAACCTACAGAGATCTGGTCTGTTAGCGATCTAAAGCATCACAAACGCGAGGAGATTAGAGCAGAATTCGATCGATGGCAACCAGATCCGGTGTTGCTGGCAGTGGTTAAATCTTTATTAGTAGCTGGAGATGCGATCGGATCTGCTTTGCCACCCCAGAAAATCGATATTAAAACCTGGATTGAGGACGAACTTTCACACACTATAACTGCCGAAAACTTAGACCGACTCATTGCCGCTCGGCTCAAACCTGGTGAATCATTACGCCCTTTTCAAATCGATTTGGGTGCATCGACGGCACGAGTTACCCTCGCACGCGCTGGCTGTGGCACGGGAAAAACCCTCGGCGCGTATAACTGGGCAAAACGCCACGCGATCAATCGCAAGCTGATTTTCTGCTATCCCACTACTGGCACTAGTACCGAAGGCTTTATCGATTACGTTCACAATAAGCTGGATGGCGAATTGCTGCACTCCCGCGCAAATGTCGATCTCGAACGGGTGAAATTAACTGAAATTACTAAAATTGCCGCCACAGGTGAAGAACTCGATGCGGGAGATGGGGCGGAAAATGAGGCGGACAAAAAACTCGAATCATTCAAAGCTTGGGGCAAAGAGTCGATCGTTTGTACCGTCGATACTGTCTTGGGATTGCTCCAGTGTAACCGCCGCCCGATGTATCTTTTTCCCGCCATTGCCCAAGCTGCTTTTGTCTTTGATGAAGTTCACTGTTACGATGATGCGCTCTTTGGGGCATTATTGCGATTTCTAGAAGTTGTCAAAGCACCGATTTTGCTGATGTCAGCATCGATTCAGCCTTGGCAATTAGAAGCGATCGAACGAGCTGTTGGCGAACCGATAAATTCCATCCAGGGAGCGGCAGATTTGGAGCAGCAACGGCGTTATCGCTTTCAGTATGCGGAGAAACCAAATTGGGCGCGAGTGGAGCAGGAGCTATCAGATGGCGGGCAGGTGCTATGGGTTTGCAACCAGGTGAAAACTGCAATCGGGGTGTATTTAGAGGCTAAAGCCAAAAATCTGAATGCCGTACTCTATCACAGTCGCTATCGCTATCAGGATCGAGTCAAACATCATAATTCGGTGGTGGATGGATTTAAGCCAGATCGACCACCTATTTTGGCGATCGCTACACAAGTTGCGGAGATGTCATTAGATCTATCGGCAACGCTGCTAGTATCCCAAATTGCTAATCCTGCGGGGTTAATTCAACGATTAGGTCGATTGAATCGTCGCTACTGCGGACGCGCCCTAGGCGCGCTATTTTACCCCGATGGCGTGCCTGGGTATCCATACTCACAACTCGATCTCGATGAGGGATTACGGTTAATCGGCTCGTTCCAAGGAGATGTAAATCAGGCACAACTCGCCCAATGGCTGAAAGAGTCGGATATTCGCGGTAAACCCGATCGAGCCTCGGTACTACTCGATGGCAAGTGGCGCACATATCCATCATCCCTGCGGGGGGCAGGTTTTACAACTACGGTTTTACTCGAACAGGATTTAAAAATGATTAAAACTCAGTCCGCAAGTCTAATTCCCCGATATACAGTGCCGATAATCGTTAAGGGGAAAAAACTAGATAAATGGGAACGCTATAAATACTATCCGATCGCGCCTACTAGCGAATGGACGTATTCAACCGAAATCGGCGCGCAGGAGGTGAAATAGTTAATGTCAGAACTTACGTTATCGCTACTCGATCCAAATACTCTCTTACCGCATCGAGCGGGGATTGCTGGATTAGCACTAGCATTATCTGCGATCGATCCACATCAAGCACCATTGAGGTGGAATGTAACCGAAGATGAAGTAAATCTAGCCTGGGAAGGTACCGATCGAGATGCGATCCAATGGTTGCTAAGTCAAACTTATCAAATCCAGGATGGCTATCTCAATGTCCCCGCTCTCAAATTGGATTTACAATCTCGATATACATTTACCGAAGGCTTAACGGCGACGTTATTACAACATAGCAAGCAACGCAATCGCGAACAAACTACCGTCCCGTTAAATTTCACGATCGAAGATGGACAGCCAGAAATTAGATTAGAATTTCGTCCGGTGATCGATTGTTATTACACCCGCGAATTTAGTGATGCCTTTGATAAAAAAGGCAGCTTCAAAAAAGCGATCGCTCTCAAAGGTCATCACTTACCTGGATTAGTTGAATGTTTTGTTAATGGAGCATACCAAGAATCGGCAACTGGATTCTTATCATTACTATTTCTACCCTTGGCTTGCAGTTATTACAAATTACCTGGATTTTTAGCCGCTTTGGTGATTCCAGAAGTAATAAATTTGGTGGAGTGGGTAGAGAGACGACAGACTACTTCAGGGCAAATATTTCAACGTCTCAAAGCTCCATATGCCGACTTTCGATCGAGCGGTGCGGGTGAATCAGCTCTGCGCTTCCTCTTACGAGAAAAAATTGTCTCAGGTGCCAAGCCAATGTCAATTCGCTATTGCGAGGTGTATCAACTGGGAAAACAACCCTGGGATGGGAATCAATCCTATCTCAAACAAGCGGTGTATCGAGTTGAAACAAAATCGGAAATCCTAGAACTCTATGACATTGCCGAGCAACTTTTTCCAGCAAAAGTTAAGTTAACTGACAAAGGTGAAAGTTGGCTGGCAATTTCTAAAGTATTGCCGTGGATTTCACAAAACATCGTCCTGGGGAAACCTTGGTATGACGGATTTTATGAATTTTATAAACGCAACGATCTGTACGAACGTAAAGGACTAATAAAAATGACAGATAATTTGGCAGCTCACGAACAAATTTTATTTGATGCGGTACAGGGTGCCTTTAGTGCTTACCTGTGGGGACAAACCGTCCAAGCACAAAAGCAGGGCAGAAAATTGGATTATGGGCGAGTTACCGATAAAGTGATTTATCGTTTTCAACGTCCCAGTACCCAACAGGATTTTGCTAGTGCCCTAGTGGACTTCTTGAGCCAATTTCGGAGCAAGGCAGCTCGTGGAGTCGGAGCAGAAATCTATGCTTGGCTTCATAAAGATTCTCAGTGGAGACAGGCAAGGGATCTAAGTTTACTGGCGATCGCTACTTATAAAAGTAAAAAGGGTGACGCACTAGACGGGCAAGATATCTCGATCGAATCAAATCCCGAACTTGAGACTGATGAGTCAACGGAATTTGAACTGGATCTTGCTTAGGAAAGCAGATAGATATCTTATGTATTCCATCGTCTAAATAGTCTTCACATCATTCAAAATTCAATTATCAGGAAATTTAATCATGTCTAAACATCTGTTCGTTAACATCGTCACCCCTACTGCTGTAGCTGCTAATAACCGAGGCGAAGGCGATGGGAGCACCTTATCTACATTGCAAAAAATCACCGTCGGACACGACCAGTACACAACGGTTTCTGCTGAAGCAATTCGCTGGGGACTACGAGAATATCTGCAAAATAGTAATGATAAAGATACTAATCGTACATTTAACCCCGATACTGACAAATACACCTTTAAAGCTGATGGAAAATTTAATGCTACTACTTATATCGATGACGACCTATTTGGCTATATGGATGCCAAGAAAAATTCAGAAAATAAAGATGCAACTACCAAACGACGCGGTGCTCTAGAAGTGAGTCGAGCGATTAGTTTAGATCCCTATTGTGGCGATGTGGCTTTTGGTTCTAAGGGCGGGGAAAAAGGTAAAACCTCGATTCATTCTACCGAAATGCACCATACGGCATATCAATATGCGATCGCATTAACCCCTGACAGTTTGAAAGATAAAAATCGCGCTCAAATTGCGCTCGATGCGATCGCATCAGTCCGACACGTCGGCGGAAATCATGCCCGCTTTTTATATGATTTCCGACCAGAATCGATCGTGATTCGGATTACGGAAGATCCCTCGCCGTGGATTATCAATTGTTTTGAACGAGTGGGAAATAGTGTTGGCTGTCCTAAATTAGTCCGATTGGTAGAAGTAAAAGATGTACCTGCAAATGAAATAATCGTCGCTGGAGAAATTGCTGATACTCCCTACGGCAAGCAGTTAGAAGCTCTGGGAGTGAAAGTATATCGGGGGGTGAAAGAAGCTGTAACAGCGGCTAAAAATACCCTGAAGGAAGGAGCAAAAGTCTAATGCAAATCTATTTAGAGTGTCCTTGTACGAGTTTTCCTCGCAGTTTTGCGCGAGATTTTAAAGAAACTTATCTATATCCGCCGCCTTCAACGGTTTATGGAATGTTGCTATCTTTGGTGGGAGAAGTAGATCTCAAGGCTCATGTTGGTGTCAAAATTGCGGTCGGCATTATCGGCGCAGATTCACCAATTTCGCGGATCGTTCGCAAACAACGACACCATAAGTTTAGCAAAAGTCACGCGGGAACTTACCCCACTAGTCAATTCTCTAAACCCAATCATCAAGAGTTACTTACCGACCTCAAAATTACGGTTCAAATTGACTCTAGTTCAGAAACTGTAATGATGAAACTCGCGGATAGAATAGCTATTGCGCTGTCTACTCCAAGCCAAATTAGCCGCTTTGGTGGCTTGAGTTTGGGTGAATCTTGGGCTTTGGTAAACGGCGTTCGAGCTTATCGGGAGTCTGATGGTGATGTCCGCTGGTTGATCAGAGATAATCGGGGCTTAATCGGTTTGCCCGTATGGATTGACAGATCTACTACTCAAGGTACTTTTGCTAGATTTAGTTTGGGTAAGTTTACTGAAGATTGCTGGGTGCAAATCTCGCCCCCTGTGGCTCTGATTCCTCCGAAACTACCGAAAGCTACCCGTAAAAAGAAAACTGACTGAGATTTTACAAGCACCTCTTGCTGTGGCGGATCGATTATCAATCCAAAACCCAGAATTCTACCAAATTCTGCTCATGTCCAGGATGAATCCTGGCATGACTTCGTTACAATCGATCGATTTAGGAGCTTCTAGAATCTCTACTGTTTGCCCTACTGATCTATAGATCTCTACTTGCTTCTTCTGCGGATTGATGAGTAAACCCATTCGCACTCCTACCCGTTGATATACCAACATTTTCTTTTGTGTTGGCTTTAAATCATTACTACTGGAGCGTAGTTCAATGACGAAATCAGGCGCGATTGTAAAGAACTTTTCAAAGGAAACCCCTTCTAGTCGAGACTTTTCAATCCATGAGGAATCAGGAGAGGGCATCCCACCTTCGAGTGCTGTAAAGTCATATCCTGTGGAAGAATCAAATGCTTCACCTAATTCTGTCTGTCTGTTCCAGTACCAAACTTGACCCGATAGATCTCCGTTGCGTTTCCCACTAATCGGCAATGTTGGAACCATCACAATCAATTCTCTATTCGGGTTGAGTTCAAGGCGTAAGTCAGGATTTTTGAGACACAGGCTAACAAACTGTTCTGGTGTAACAGTTAGGGTTGTAGTACTGACATCAAGTAATAATGGCTGAATATTTACTGGTGAAGTGGGGGCTGTAGCGTTCGCGTAGCGTTCACTCTGTGAAATTGTCATAAGACCTCCAAGTGTTTATGGGAGCTGGTTTATGCCACTTTGATTATATCACGCTGATTTTTGGAACTTTAAAAAAACAAGCATCTCTGGCTGTGGCGGATCGATCAATCCCAATATCATCTATATCTACCTCTGAGCAATCGATTCAGCGATTTCTACCTGTCGGGAGGTGCTTGCAAAAGTCTGAAGCATCTGCTAAATATCGGTTCTAGAGTTCATGCTCGATCATTTTTGGGTATATTATAAGTATCAAATGAATTTTCTCTGAACATCCTTGAATATCTCGTTACGAGCCTTTGCTCTGAGTGAGTTTCAGGGGTCGCTGTGAAAATACCATTGATGCCGTGAGGCGTTGAGCACCAACTGTGATTGGTCGATCGCTCGGACTGATTAATAGTGAAAATACCATTGATGCCGTGAGGCGTTGAGCACAAGATCAGCAAATTCAGTTCGATGAGCTGTAACAGGTGATAATACCATTGATGCCGTGAGGCGTTGAGCACCCTATCTGAGAATTAGCCTGCCCGCGA
>JANNBD010000038.1:0-2464 GCA_031385105.1 Chamaesiphon sp. OTE_78_metabat_374 | reverse complement strand
CAAAGAACTACTCGCGCAGGTAAAACAGTCGGAAGGATCGGGAATTATCTACTGTCTGAGTCGAAAAAAAGTAGATGAACTGACAACGAAACTTCAACATGATGGTATTAAAGTTTTACCTTACCATGCGGGGTTAGATAGTCAAACACGAACTAATAATCAGAATAGTTTTATCCGCGATGATGTTCAAATTATGATCGCCACTGTTGCCTTTGGGATGGGCATCAATAAACCCGATGTCCGGTTTGTGATTCACTACGATCTACCCCGAAATATCGAAGGTTATTATCAAGAATCGGGACGGGCGGGACGGGATGGCGAACCATCACATTGCACTCTGTATTTTGGACTCGGTGATATTAAAACAATCGAGTATCTCATTGCCCAAAAAGTCGATCGAGAAACTGGGCTTGCACTCGAAGAAGAACAGCTAATTGCCAAGCAACAATTGCGCCGCGTGATTAGTTATGCCGAAGCCAGCGAGTGTCGGCGAATTATCCAACTCGGCTACTTTGGCGAAAGCTTCCCTGGTAACTGCGACAACTGCGATAACTGCAAACATCCCCGCCCGATTTCTGACTGGACAATCGAGTCTCAAAAATTACTATCCTGCGTCGCTAGATTTGGGAAGCAAGGACGCAGTTTTGGACTGGCTCATACTATCGACGTACTGCGCGGATCTAAGAATGATAAAGTCCTCAAAAATGGACACGACACCATGTCCACCTACGGTATTGGCAAAGATCGGACTCAAAATGAATGGCGCACACTGGGCAGATCCTTACTTCATCAAGGCTTAGTTGATGAAACCAGCGATGGTTATTCTGTTTTGACACTCAACGCCTTGAGCTGGGAAATTCTGACTAATAAGCGTAAAGTTGAAATTGCGATCGATCTAGCTCCACCGACAGTCGAAAACAGCGATATTACTACCAATACTGCTGAAATTCAATTTCTCTACAGTCGGCTCCAAAAGCTGCGGAAGCAATATGCAGACGCGAATAAAGTACCGCCCTATGTCATCTTTGCTGACTCCAGCCTGAGACTGATGGCGCAACAACAGCCCCAAACCCTCGCCCAATTCGCCCAAATATCCGGCGTAGGGGCACGGAAACTGGCTCAGTATGGAGAAATGTTCACAGGTGAAATTAGAGCCTTCAGAGCCGAATCTGGTCTGTCTGTCCTGACTGAATCGGATCCCACTCCACCTATGCCCGCCCCGCGTGCGAGAAAAAGTGATGTATCCGGTACCCATTTAGAAACCCTAGATTTCTACCAGCGGGGTATGAGCCTTGCCGAAATCGCTGAAAAAAGATCGATGCGGGAAAACACGATCTTTGACCATCTATTGAAATTAATGGAATGCGGCTACGAAGTAAAGATCGATCGAATCGTAGCACCCGAAAAGGTAAATATCATCGAGCAAGCAATCGCCACCGTCGGAGCCGAACGCCTCACGCCAATCAAAGCACATCTCGGTGATGACTATAGCTATGAGGAGATCAAGATTGTTCGAGCGAGGATGAATTTGAGTGCGAGGGGATAGGGGATGGGGAGACTGGGAGACTGGGAGAAAGAAGTATTCTAAGTCTTGCCCCCACACTCCCACGCCCCGATGATCCTAATTTTTCGGAGGGCTAGTCAACAGAGACTCAGTAAACGGATTAGGCAAGTCTTCTGTCCGAACAGGCTCACTAGCACGTTGACGGAGGGCATCGTTATAAATTCTACCGATCGATTGAGCATCGCTCAGATACTCTTTGTCAGGTTGGCTCAATCCAAATAATAGCGTTGCTTGACGATCGATCCCTGCGTTCCGATAAATGTCACCGGACTGATTGAAGATTGCCTTGCCCATTGCTTCAGAAACAGTTTCTGCTTGTACTTTTGGTGCAAAGCAGCTAGCCGCAATCGCCGCTAGAGTTACACAACCGATAGTCTTGAAATTGATCATGGTTTAACCTCTATATCACTTACTTACTTACTTTATTCAACTAGTTGATGACCAAATCAGGAAGAATTGTTGAAAGTGGATAGTGGATAGTGGATAGTGAATAGTTGGCAATAAAGTTTCGCCACTTACTCTACCGATATCCTCTTGCTCCAATCGCCCAAATAATACCTAAAATTATGCAGTCACCTGTTAGCAATATTCCCTATTCGACGATCGATCTAACTACTTTGCGCCAACATTTGCTGGATTTACTCTGTCAGTTGGCTTACAAAGAAGGTGACTTTACCCTATCCTCTGGTCAAAAAAGTACTTACTATATCAACGGTAAGCAAGTCACGCTCCATCCAGAAGGCGCAGTTGCCACATCCCGCATTTTTCTCTCGATGCTGCCCGCAGATACCGATGCGGTTGCAGGTTTAACTCTGGGCGCAGATCCGATTGTTGCTGGTGTCAGCGTAGTGTCTGTGTATGAAGGTAAATCTATTCCCGCCTTGATCATTCGCAAAGAAG
>JANNBD010000272.1:0-2208 GCA_031385105.1 Chamaesiphon sp. OTE_78_metabat_374 | reverse complement strand
TAAATCTGAGCTTGGCGATCGATCGATCCGGTTCGATGGGTGGTACGCCGTTGCGCTATGCAATCAAGGCGGCGCAACAATTGGTTGATAAGCTGACACCCGAAGATTATCTCTCGGTGGTGATTTATGACGATGAAGCCGAGCTGATTTTACCGCATCAACTCGTGACTGATCGAGCGGCGATCAAGAAATTAATTGGCAGTATTCGGGCGGGTGGCTGTACCAATCTCAGTGGTGGCTGGTTGCTGGCGTGCGAACAGATCAAAGCCCAGCAGTCACCAGACAAGTTAAACCGAGTATTGTTACTCACAGACGGTCAGGCAAATATGGGAATTACTGACCCTAAAATCCTGATTAATACTGCCAAATCTCAAGCCGCAGATGGAATTATTACAACTACGCTGGGTTTTGGCGATCATTTTAATGAAGACTTACTAATTGGGATTGCCAATGCTGGCGAGGGTAATTTTTACTTTATCCAATCACCAGATGATGCAGCGGAAGTATTTCGGATCGAGTTGGAAACCTTACTCGCTGTAGTTGGTCAAAATCTGGCTGTAACGCTGGTACCAGCAAATGGGATTAAATTTGGCAATCTACTCAATAACTATCGATCGAAGGTGCAGGGAGAGGGCTTAGAGGTTTATCTTGGGGATCTCTACAGCAATGAATCGCGGCAGATAGCGATCGCAGTGACAATTCCCGCCCAAGCGCAAGTCGGCGATATGCCCTTAGCCGAAGTCAATTATCGCTATCAGGGGCTTGAAAATCAGGCGATTAAATCATTTAACGATCGATTACCCATTTCAGTCAAAGTTGATGTGGCGGCGATCGCTCAGAGTGCCACAGCAGAACCCCAGACCCTCGAACAACTGAGTAAATATCGAATTGCCAGCGTCAAAGAACAAGCCGTTGCCCTCGCCGATAGTGGCAATTTTACCGCCGCAGTCGATCGACTCAACACCCTAATTGCTGATATCAAACGCTTATTTACAGTCGAATCCTTCAAAGTCCTCGAAGAAATCTCCCAGCTCGAACACTACGCTCAACAGCTTGATCGACGAGAGTTCAATCCCGCCATCCGTAAGGAGATGCGGGATCAAGCTTATCAGGCACAAACACGCGATCGAGATGATCTCAAGTTACGTGGTGTAGCATCTGGTTCGGCTGATAGCTTGGAAGCCGTCGATAAGGCTGATGGCGGTGTCTTGGTTGAATGCCTCCGCGAAGGCGGTAAGTTGCGGGTGCGCGTCCTCTCCGATGGCTATGACACTACTCTGAATGTTCAATTTCCCCGCAGTATTCGCGAGGAAGGAGCTAAATATGTCGTAGATGAGATTGAACTATCTACCGATGGCACATTCTATCGCGCCAATAGTACGATCCGGCTCTTACTACTCCCAGGTGAAGAACGTCGCCAATCGACAATCAGCGACAAAGCAAGTAGTGGCACCAAGAAATCCGCCGCGAATGCGATCGGTTCAGCCGCAGATTTACCGACGATCGATAGTGTAGGTAATGGGGTATTGATTCAATGCGTAAAAGATAAAGGTAAGCTCCGCGCACGGGTAGTTTCCGATGGCTACAATCCCAATTTTAATATGCGTTTTCCCCGCAATATTCGGGAAGAGGGAATGTTATTTGTGGTGGATTCGGTTGAGGAAGTTGCTAGTGGTGGATCGTATATTGCTTACGGGAAGATCCATCGATTAGTGCAGTAGCCAAAGTTGCTATCTATGAGATCGAGATATTCTTAAATAGTTCTGATTTCATAGAGCGCGATCTTTACATCTCTAGTCATAAAATTTCAATCTTCTGACATCGCTTGCGCTACCATGATTCGGTCAAATGGATCGTTATTATTATGACTATGAGCAGACGATCGAGATGTCTGAAGCCGCGAACTAGGTTGGGTGAGTGTGCCGAAATAGTTTGACTGCAAAGTTGAGAATGTTGGCAAAGGCACTAGCCTGAGATGTCGTCCAAGGTTCTTTACCAGTGGTGATAACTCCAACTTCACCAATCATTTTGTGATATTTTTTGGTGGCGAGTGGGTTTGCTAGTTGTGTTGCTAGATCTTCTACGCTGGGATCGACGATGATGATCGGACAAATTAGCACTTGAGTGTTGGAAATTGCCAGATCTCGGTAAAGCTGGGGGAGAATTTCCAGGGGTGGATCGATCCAAATTTCGTTTTCAAACAGATGA
>JANNBD010000256.1:0-3961 GCA_031385105.1 Chamaesiphon sp. OTE_78_metabat_374 | reverse complement strand
TGGACAATTGGGCTGTCTGGAAAATTCAAGAGTAGCATCGTTGGATGACTTGATCTCCACAGCCATTACCAAAGCCTTTGCTGGAGGTTAATCGAGTGCCAACTTTACTGCTCAGAATGCGTGCCCCAATGATGTCTTGGGGCGACCATAGCCGCTTCACTATCCGCGACACGCGGCGAGAACCGACCAAATCGGCAGTCATTGGGCTGCTCTGTGCCGCCCTCGGTCGTCCGCGCTGGGAGCCAATTGATGACCTCGCCAAACTTAAAATGGGGGTAAGAGTCGATCGAGAGGGTGTGATGCTATGCGACTATCACACCGTAATGGATAGTATTAGATCCAGCGGTGCTAAAGGCGATACAGTATTGAGCGATCGATATTATATGGCTGATGCTGACTATCTAGTTGGACTTGAGGGCGATCTATCTCTCCTCGAAACCCTCGATACTGCGCTAATATCTCCCTGTTGGCAACTTTACTTCGGGCGCAAAAGCTTCGTTCCTAGTTGTCCCATTCGGCGAGGTATCACCGAATTAGAGCTGCCTAACGCCCTTGCAGATTTCCAAAATCATCCTACTCGTTGGCAACAACTACCCTCAAAACAAGGCAGTAAGCAACCGAAAAAAGAGTCACAATTACGCTGTGTCCTAGAGGTTGAAGATAGCCCAGATAAGCGGCGAGATGTGCCGCTAGATTGGCAAAAACGACTATTTGGCAGTCGATGTGTAAAAACAGAATATCTGGAGGTGACAGAATGTATCTCTCGCAAATAATTTTGAACGATCGCGATCGCAAGGTACGTCACGATCTCAGTAATATTCATAACTTGCACCGAAGTATCATGCAGGCTTTTCCTGACATCGAACCTCTTCCCGATGAAGAAAAAAAGCGAGTACGGGCGGATTGGCAGATATTATTTCGGCTGGAAGCCGATAGTAATATCCTGTTGGTGCAATCAGAATTAGAGCCAGATTGGGATAAATTGCCACTAACTTATCTCACTCAGCACCAATGCAAACTATTTCCAACAGAAGTCAGTCTATTTCCAGTTGATCGATTGCTCCGGTTCCGGCTAAAAGCTAATCCTAGTAAACGTGATAATGCAACCAGAAAAATTGTGGGTTTATATTATCAGCCCGACCAAGAGACTTGGTTTGGTCGGCAAGCTGCCCAGCATGGTTTCAGTGTGGAAGAGCTAGATATCATCCCAGCGGCTAATTTGTGGGGAGCCAAAGCCAAGGGTCAAGCTCAAATTAAAATTCACACGGCATTATTTCAGGGCGTTCTCAAGGTGCAAGATCCAGCTTTGTTTGTGAAGGCTGTTCGGCAGGGTATCGGTAAAGGTAAATCCTATGGCTGCGGATTACTGTCTCTCCAAAGGCTTGATTTTCCTCATCCCATCTAATCGCCCTAACACAAGCCAAGATTAAGCTGCCTCTCTAGGAGACATCTTAATCTCTAACTTTTGGTTCAGAGCTGAAGCAATGCGCGTCAGCATGGACAATGAGTGACCCTCATAATCAGCATCTTCTAACCGCGCAATGACAGATTGAGTAGTGCCGATCGCTTCTGCTAACTGGCTTTGAGTTAGTCCCGCCTGTTTGCGAATATCATAAATAATCATTGAAACTTGGGCATTAATTGATGACTCTCTCAACATATCCTCTAGTTCTGGGTCGTCGCCGATCGATTTGCGAATAATCTTTAGGGCATCATCAGTATTACTCATCTGGTTCTTCCTCTGGTTCGACATAAGTGTGGAGTTTAGGATTAAGCACAAATAGCTCTTTGTATCTTAGGGCTAGGTCGATATCCTCATCAGGTACTTGGTTTCCTGCTTTGACAAAAGCATTGCTCAGAACTACCACATTCTGACCGTGAAAATGGCATGAACAATCTTGAATCTTATTTACTAATAATTTTATCGCATTTTTGCGATTTATCCTGCTATCGAGAACTCGGAAGCTTTTTTGCCGAGTCAATTGGGTAATCTAGAACCATCGACACAAATTTACTCTGCCACAACTAAAAATCATGGAAATAACTACTGACTATGGCTACTCTACGCACATTACCAAAATGCAGAGACAATATCAGTTTTCTGTACTTCGAGCATTGCCGGATCGAGCAAGACGATCGCGCGATCGCAATTTTTAAGGAAAAGGACAAGTTTTTCCTGCCCTGTGCCAGTATCGCTACTCTCTTATTGGGGCCAGGGACGAGTATCACCCATGCCGCCATCAAAGCCCTCGCTGAAGGTGCTTGTGAGGTGCATTGGGTAGGGGAAGACGTTTTGAAGTTTTATGCTGGTGGCAAGGGCGCATCGGGTAATACTGATCGACTTCAGCATCAGGCTAATATCTGGGCAGATTCGCTCAAACGTTTGGCAGTAGTCAGACGAATGTATGAGTTTCGATTTCCAGGCACTCTACCTGAAGATCTAACACTACAGCAAATTCGCGGACATGAAGGAGTGAGAGTGCGATCGATCTATGCCGAAATGAGTGCTAAGACAAACGTAGAGTGGCAAAAACGAGATTATAAAACAACTGACTGGAATGATGCAGATCCGATTAATCGGGCACTATCAGTCGCGAATAGTTGTTTGTATGCTGTCTGTCAGGCGGCAATCAACTCAGTCGGCTATTCCGCTGGCTTAGGTTTTATTCACATCGGCAAACCGCTCTCGTTTGCCTATGATATTGCCGATCTGTACAAGGCTGAAACTACTATTCCCGCAGCGTTTGAAGCGGTGGCTAGTGTGCCGACAGATCTAGATGCCACTGTCCGCCGCAAGTGTCGGGAGAAGTTTGTGGAGCTGCGATTGATGCAAAAGTTGGTGCCCGATATCGATCGAATCTTGCAATACGGCACTCCCGACGATGATGCAGAACCGATCTGTTTCCTCTGGGATGACCAATTGGAGACGGTCGAAGGCGGTAAGAATTGGGGGGATGGAAATTAAGATGGTGGTAATTATCTTAGAAAATGTCCGGACAAATGTTCGAGGCGAACTCAGTCGGTGGTTGTTTGAAGTCAAGGCGGGAATTTTCACTGGCAAGGTTTCGGCTTTGGTTAGGGCTGAATTGTGGCTCCTGATCGAGCAAAAACTTGGCAAGGGTTCTGCCATGATGCTCTATCCCACCAATAACGACCAGGGCTTTACTGCGCTGACTTTGGGCAATCAATCTAGAACGATGGTTGATATCGAGGGGTTATTTTTGGTCAAGGTTGGACGTTAGATTTTCTATGCACTACCTCGCTTGGCTGCACTTCCATTTCCGAGTTGGCTACTTTTGGATGCTTTTGGCGAGTGTCGATGTCTGAAAGCTACGATTTTCGTTAAAAATAAAATACACATAGGAGGCAATAACTCGAAAAAACAACCAAAAATTGCGTATTCTAGAAGTGTATTCCCCACGCTGGTGGGGGTGATCCGTTGCTACGGTACCAGCTCCAGGCTTGGTGAGAGACGTATTCCCCACGCTGGTGGGGGTGATCCGGACAGCTTTAGGATTAGCGGGAACAGCTTTACCGTATTCCCCACGCTGGTGGGGGTGATCCGTAATGTACCCCCACATACCCTCGTGCCCATAGGTATTCCCCACGCTGGTGGGGGTGATCCGTGACCCTATCCACAGATACAGTGCTTACGCTAGCCGTATTCCCCACGCTGGTGGGGGTGATCCGACCCGCCCACATCTTCAATGGTTTGGATGAATGTATTCCCCACGCTGGTGGGGGTGATCCGACAATGTGATCCTTGCCAACAGCCACATAACCCCGTATCCCCCACCTGCGTGGGGAATACGCAAAAAGCGATCAATCCGAGTGTGGATCGATCGCGGATCACCCCCACCAGCGTGGGGAATACGGGGTTATGTGGCTGTTGGCAAGGATCACATTGTCGGATCACCCCCACCAGCGTGGGGAATACATTCATCCAAACCATTGAAGATGT
>JANNBD010000227.1:0-7931 GCA_031385105.1 Chamaesiphon sp. OTE_78_metabat_374 | reverse complement strand
ATCAAGTTGGCTTGATCGAACACTGGAAACAGATCATGCAAGTCGATCCCACCCTAGCTATGCCTATCTTACAGCAAGCGATCGTCCAAGTTTGGACACCTTGGGGTACAGCCTGGGCAGTGGTACTAGTAAATTTCCTCTTGGCTGTGGGTATAATACCTTTAGGCACCAAACAATTGCACTGGTACGCTTTCAGTGGCGCGGTTTTAACTACTATCGTCGTTGACGGCTTATTCTTCTGGTTTGCTGGTCATGCCTAAACTGCCTAGCTATTATTTAGTCTAGATCGATCGACACTGATGACAAGCGATCGATACACTAGTTCACCGTCATACTTCTACCAAACCGTGAACCAGGGACTCTCTCCTTATCTAAATCAGCAAACTGACAACGGCGAACGCAGACTATCATTAGATGATGGTAACTGCTGGACTCTGGGCAGGGGTGATGACAATCAATTTGTCGTCAAAGATCGCTGTATTTCTCGTAACCATGCGATGATTCAATATACAGATGCTGGCGATCGCTACCTGATCGATTTGGGTAGTAGCAATGGCACATTTGTCAATGGTCGCAGAGTCAGTATTCCCGTGACCATTCATGATGGTGACACGATTACATTTGGTCAGACTGAATTTGAATTTCACTGTCCTTCAGCCAATGATGATGCTCTGGGAATGGATCCAGAAGGTACCCTTGATGGCACAGTGACATCGATGCTGCATCTGCGGAAACTGATGTCGGTGATGGTGGTAGACATGCGAAATTTCACCATTCTCACCCGCCAAACCAATGAGAATTTACTCTCAGAGGTGATGAGCACCTGGTTCCGCAATGCTGGTGCAATTATTCGCAATCGCGGTAGTTGGGTGGACAAATATATCGGTGATGCACTGATGGCGTTGTGGTTTCACAATGGCGAAAATGTCACGAAGCAAGAGATGATGAATATCCTCTTGGCACTAGACGATCTCAATCAGATGACGAGAGAGCTAAACAAACAGTATCCATTACCCTTCGAGCTAAAAATTGGTGCGGGGATTAATACTGGTCATGCGATGATTGGGAATGCAGGTAGTGGTGATAGACCCGACTATACCGCCCTGGGCGATACGGTAAATGCCGCCTTCCGCTTGGAGGCAATCACCAAAGAACTCAATGCTGAAATTGCCATTGGTTCTTCTACTTATCGCTATCTAGCACCTCTACTCGGCAAGCATCGAGTATTTAAGGAATGTTCAGTCGAACTCAAGGGTTATGATGTCCCTGCGATCGTTCATGCCACCAATTTTAGCCCGCTCAATACCTTTCTCCAAGCCGCTAATCCTGGCATCACAACTCAAGAAACTCAATCTCAGACTAGTTTGATTCAGAAAAGTTAGTGGGGGTAGAGGCTTTGGGCTTTAGGCTTTGGACTTTAGGGGAAATACCATATAAATTTAATCTCCCAGTCCCCCAATAAGGTTCGGTTAGCTTAACTTCTTGCCTCAAATTAGTCCGCGTAGGCGGACTTTGCAACATTAGTAGCGGTTTCAACCGCTGACTAACTGATTAACCGAACCGTATTGCCAAGACTCCCACCTGTGGACATAAATTGTTAAGATAGATAACAGTGATTAAGCTGAAATCTTTCAGGTGGGGATGAGTGAATATTATAATTTCAATCATCACGCTTAGATCGATCGACAGTCTGACCCTAATTTGTCCATAATCAGATTGAGATAATGGCAGCCGCAGTACTTATTCAAAACCTGTGCAAGAGCTATGGAACCGTTCCGGCGGTTAAAGACGTATCTTTCCAGGTCAATCATGGTGAAATTTTTGGGCTGCTCGGGCCGAATGGAGCAGGTAAAACTACCACCATTCGCTGCCTGTGTACCCTCGCAAAGCCCGATAGTGGCTCGATCGAAATAGGGGGCATTTCTGTCCTCGAACAGCCGCGTGAAGCTAGAAAGAGACTAGGATATGTCGCGCAGGAAGTTGCCCTCGACAAGATCCTGACTGGCCGAGAATTACTCGAACTTCAAGCCGCACTGTATCACATTCCCAAGCAAGAGGCGAAGCAGCGGATCGAAGTGCTTCTGGAAGTACTAGACCTACACAGCTATGCAGACAAAAAAACAGGTACTTATTCTGGCGGACTCAAGCGGCGAATTGATCTAGCTGCGGGGTTATTACACCAGCCAGAAGTGTTGGTACTAGATGAACCAACCGTAGGGCTGGATATTGAGAGTCGGGTCGTGGTGTGGGACTTCTTGCGCCAACTGCGATCGAGTGGGACTACAATTATTATTACTAGTCATTATCTCGAAGAAGTGGATGCTTTAGCCGATCGAGTCGGAATTATCGATCGAGGATTGGTGATTGCGGAAGGTACGCCATCTGCCCTAAAAAATCGCTTGGGTGGCGACAGGATTACGCTCCGAATTCGAGAATTCACACCTCCTGCGGAAGCCGAAAAAGCGAGGCATTTACTCAGCGAATTGTCCTGTGTTCAAGCCGCAACAATTAACCCGAATCAAGCTAATGCACTTAATTTGGTAGTTACACCAGATCGCGATGTCCTGATCACAATTCAGCAGTCATTGCAAGCAGCCGAATTACCCATTTTTGGCATCTCCCAATCGCGCCCCAGTTTGGATGATGTCTATCTAGATGCTACTGGTAAAACCTTGCTAGATGCCGAACTCAGTGCTGCCAGCAGTCGCGATCTCAAAGCAGAGAAAAAGCAAAGTATGAAATGAATTGAGAATTGAGAATTGCGGATGCATTTACCGCACGGGTTCCCCGTCGGTAAAAATGCACCAAGCAGCAGATGCGCGTTCGTCGGGTTCCCCGACGGTTTAGCGCACCAAGCAGAGAATTTATATCTGATAATTGTTTGTGCTCCCATCATTAATGGGAAATTAAATAGAGTTGCTACAGTTGGCAAAGTAATTTTTAAGTTGGGTACACTATTATCATAGGCATCACTCGCGCCCAGTCTCCCCCGTCCCCCGTCTCCCCACCACCCCACACACCCACATTCCACCAACCAGATCATGAGCGGCACCATTAACACTTCTGAACCTGTAAATGTCCAAGCCAGCGACATCTACAGATATCGCGAACCACTAGCATCAAATGAGTTCGCTGACTTTATTCAGGAAACCCTAGCCCTGACTAAACGGCTATTTATTCAATTGCAACGTCGTCCCTCGACGCTGGTTGCAGGGATTGTCCAACCGTTGATGTGGTTGCTATTATTTGGCGCGCTATTCCAAAATGCGCCCCAGGGGATGATGGGCAATGACTTAAGTTATGGGCAATTCTTGGGTGCAGGATTGATCGTTTTTACCGCTTTTGTGGGAGCATTAAATGCTGGATTGCCTGTAATGTTCGATCGAGAATTTGGTTTCCTCAATCGTTTACTGGTTGCGCCGCTAGCTTCCCGCTATTCAATTGTCGCAGCTTCCGCAATTTATATTGTGGCACTCAGCTTTGTGCAGACAGCCGCAATTATTGGTGTAAATGCGCTGATGGGTGCAGGCTTACCAAGTATTGCTGGCTTGGGCGTTATTGCACTGATTATCTTACTGCTCGTACTCGGAGTGACAGCTTTGAGCTTGGGGATGACTTTCGCCCTACCTGGACACATCGAGTTGATTGCGGTGATTTTTGTAGTGAACTTGCCGCTGTTGTTTGCCAGTACTGCCTTGGCACCACTAGCATTCATGCCTCAATGGTTGCAAGTAGTCGCCTGTCTCAATCCGCTGACATACGCGATCGAACCAATCCGCTACCTGTATACTCATCCGCAGTGGGATCTGAGCAGTATCGTGCTTCAGGCAACCTGGGGTGATGTCTCCTTTGGCACCTCGCTAGCGATTTTAGTTGGGTTTGCCCTGGTAATCCTCACCGCGATTCAACCACTGCTGAAGCGACGTTTAGCCTAGTTTGAGGAACTATTCGATCGATTCACGCATCCTAACTTACAAAGGACTCACGAAATTTTGAGAGCAGATCAGAATTGAGTTCCCAAATTTTAATTCCAAAATAATTTATCAAAGGTGAAAGGTTTAGAACACTACTCGACCAACTTCACTTGAAACTCTCTACAGATATGGCATCATTTACCACTAGCTCTTTATTAACTAAACAAATGAAAACATTAATTAAATCATCCTGTCTTCTCCTGAGTCTATCACTAGCTCTCATGCCCACAATTGCCTCTGCTCAGTTTTCAAACAATGAAGGCGGTGATGTGTTCAAAAGAGCAGCGACAGGTGACACAGGTGGGTTGCTAAACTTGCTCAATCAAGTCCAGCTCAATGGCAAGACTAATCCTAATGCGATTGGTGAACAACGGGAGCAAATCAGATCGGCAACTGAAGATTTCCGATTACTGCAAATGCAAGCATTACAAGAACGCAACAAGAAAGCGATTGTAACTCCAGTTGTTGTTCCAGTTAAGTAGAGGGTGCAGCGTAGATCCAAGACAGCACAGCCCATATAGTATTTTGATTACTGAATCCTACCGTTTGGTGATCAAAATACTGTAGATAAAAAAAGTTGAAATTGCTAGAAAAATTAATCCTAGTAATATCCCACCTGGTAAAAAAGTAACAATTCCAAAACCTCTGAGCAAATAGACTAAAATACTTAGACCGAGACTAATGCTAAACAGATAGGAAAACTTTTGAGTTAAAGGCATATAATAGTGACTAATCTGTAAATTTTAGTTGGCATATTAATGAGTCTCGATCGCCAGAACCTCGAATCTTTTACATTAATCCGCCGAATTATACTGGGGATACTGACTGTCTTTGTTTTATTTAAGCTAATTTTCTCATTAATTGGGACGATCGACAGACCTCAGATTCAAGGAAAATTCGAGCTATACCAAACTAATCTTGTACTAGTAGCGTCTGAGTGGAAACCAACAGTAGAGTTGGAAGGTTTGGGTGCATTACAGACAGCAATTATCGGTACAGATTTTCTTAAAGCAGCCACCCAACAGTACGAGTCTGCACGAGCAAGTGACGTTCAATCGATTGAAAAGCTTAAGCTTAGTTTAGCAGATCTCCCACCAGAATCGCTCGCTCTCCAAACAAGTTTAATTAACAAGACAATTTCTGCTGCCCAGCTTGAAATCGATAAAATAGATCTACGCATCGGGATTCTAGCAGCAGCAAATAAACAACCAGAGCAAGCAATTAAGACTTGGCAAAAGGTTGGAGCGATTTCGGGACAATCTACATCTAAAAATATTGCGGCATCATTAATCGATATCTGGCAACAAACATCAGGAATTAATCCGAATAATGCACCTCAAATCGAAGCCGAAATTAACACCAACTTTGATGGCTGGTTTCGAGACAGGGTTCAAGTTCAACTATATACTGACTTGGACAAAAAAATTGAACTAGCAGACCTCCTGCAAGCAGAACAAATAAAAGCGCAAAGTGCCCTGATTAAGCTGGGACTAAATACAGTTCCACGGATATTGATTGGACTCGGTGGTGCTGGCTTAATTGTTTTCTTTACAGTTCGATTTACGATCCTAGTAATTCAACGTCAAAAGAATCAATCAATAGCGGATATCCTGCTCACAAATATCAATGCGCCGTGGACATCCCCTTGGGACTGGGAAATTGTCTGGCAAGTATTTATGCTGGGCTTCTTTTTTGTTGGCCAATTTTTGCTCCCATTCATTTTTGGAGCATTAGTTAGTCCTGGTTCCTTGAATATGCGCGGGCAGGGGCTGTATGTATTTGTCAGTTATGCGTTGATGTCGATTTTGACAATTGGTGTGCTGTATTTATCAATTAAATCTTACTTGCCGTTACCAGCCGATTGGTTTAAGTTTAACTGGAAATCTAATTGGTTGCTGTGGGGAATTGGTGGATATCTAGTTGCCACACCGATTGTAATTGTTGTTTCGATCCTGAATGAGAAGATCTGGCAAGGACAAGGCGGTAGTAATCCCTTGCTCCAAATTGTGCTCGAAGGCAAAGATTCGACAGCCTTACTGTTATTTTTCCTGACAGCGGCAGTGGCAGCACCACTATTTGAGGAGTTCCTATTTAGAGGATTTCTCCTCCCTTCGTTGACTCGCTATGTACCTGTATGGGCGGCAATTTGTTTAAGCGGTTTACTATTTGGAGTTGCTCACCTGAGTCTATCCGAGATTATCCCCTTAACAACTCTCGGAATTATCCTGGGTATCGTTTATGCCCGCACCAAGAACCTCCTCGCACCGATGCTCTTACATAGTCTATGGAATAGTACAACATTAATCAGTCTGTATATTTTAGGTAGTGGTAATTAGTTATGATTGAGCACAACTAATTTTGTTCAAGTATCAAGTGTCGCGACGGGTTACTTACTTAACCGGAGGATTGACTGGAGTAGGAGTTTTGCCAATGAATTTATTAGGGAGCTTGTTATCAATATTTTCAGGCACGATCCGCAGCTTGTAAGTAGTTTTGATCTGAGCATTTGCGGGAGTCTTGCCGATAAATTTCCAGCGCAGGTAATTGTAACTAGTCTCAGGCACTACTTGTTTGCCGACAGTCGGCTTTGTCGAGAATGTTTTGCCACCATCAATACTAAATAATAACTCGGCTCCGTCGATCGCCATTGCCGAACCTTTGACATACTCAGTGCCTTTGGGAATCGGTTGTTTTAGCACCAGATTTTTGAGTGGGCACCGACTATTGTTCTTGGCAATAACTGTGTACATAATGATATCACCACGCTTTACAGATGCCTTACCCGCGATCGCTTGAAAGCTGGAGACATTATGCTCATTTATCACTTGTTTGTCTGCTTTGAGCGTGAGCGTAACCAGCTTGGATACAGGCAGAGGATCGACACAGACTTTTGGCTTGCGAGTCCTAGCTTGAACCGGAAGTTGTGATGTTAAAAATGTAGTTGAGATCATTCCAATACCAGCCAGAATGACGATCGAGAACTTGAACATGGTAATCTATCTGAGAGCGGTGATTTAAGCTATATGGATTAAGACGATCGAATAGTAAGAAAGTTGCTCAACTGATTTTACATACAAAGTGGCAGCTCTTCCTTGCCTTAATTGTGAGTGGCTGGCCTCATAGCGACTCTTTTGGACAATTGGATCGGGCGTAATTGTGGTCGAACCTGATATCCTAGAAACACATAGTAAAGCTGCGATCCTCTGTACAGAGAAGCTCCGCCAACAAGTGCATCGAACTGCGTCACCAAAATATAGACAATGACTCTAGACTGGATTAGCCCCGCCGAACGCCTCCAATCCTTGCCACAATATGTATTTGCTCGGCTGGACGAACTCAAAGCCAGTGCCCGTAGTCAGGGGGTAGATCTGATTGACTTGGGCATGGGCAATCCAGATGGCTCTGCCCCTCTTCCGGTAATTACAGCAGCGAAAGCCGCTTTAGACGAAGCATCTAATCACGGCTATCCCCCCTTTGAAGGGACTGCCAACTTTCGGGGTTCGATCGCCAACTGGTATCATCGTCGCTATGGTGTCACCCTCGATCCCAATAGTGAAGCTCTACCATTGCTTGGTTCTAAGGAAGGCTTGGCACATCTCGCCCTTGCATATATCAATCCTGGTGATACCGTGCTAGTACCCAGTCCAGCATACCCCGTCCACTTTCGGGGACCTGCGATCGCCGGGGCGAATATCCACAACATCATCCTCAAACCCGAAAATGATTGGGAGATCGATCTCAATGATATCCCTGAAGATGTAGCCCGCAAAGCTAAAATTCTGTTCTTCAACTACCCCAGCAATCCCACAGGCGCAACCGCGCCGCGATCCTTCTTTGAAGATGTCGTCGCCTTCGCCCACGAGTACAAAATTATGCTGGTTCACGATCTCTGCTATGCGGAACTCGCCTTCGATGGCTACAAGCCCACCAGCCTGCTAGAAATCCCTGGCGCGAAGG
>JANNBD010000226.1:0-5644 GCA_031385105.1 Chamaesiphon sp. OTE_78_metabat_374 | reverse complement strand
GTGGGATCTTGGAATCCGATTGTCGTCAACAATTACAGGATTGGTTTCGGCAGAAGCGAAAATAAAGTGAGTTCTAGTACCGCCTACGATTGAAACCATCCTGACGGATACGCTCCGCGAGTGTGGCTCATGATGCAAAGTCCGCCTGTCTTGAAAAGGTGCTCCACTTGGGGAAACCCCAAGACCGCACTTTTCGCTACGCGGACTAATATTCCAGTCCGCGTAGGCGGACTTTGCATCACTAGCAGTGGTTTTAACCGCTGACTAACTAACGAGACATTCCACCAATTTTCATCAACGCACATTCCCACACCAATCGGGGTTGGACGTAAGCAAGTAAATGCGATCGAGTCTGTTCTAATATCTCCACAATTTGGGGCAGACGCGATCGTTGCCAATAAGTGTATTGAAGATAGTCAACCAGCCACAACTGCTCAGATGAGTCTAACTCTCGATCGATCTGACTGGCCAATTCTAGTCCCTGACGGCGGGTAAATGGCAATTTGATTAAACTAGCGATTAAGTCTTCAGGAATGGCTTGAAGCTGCTCCCAGATGTCGATGGCAGCACCTGGACTACCTTGGGCTAGTCCGATAATTTCTGGTCGTTCTAAGATTTCAGCTTTGCCGAGTTTGGTCAGGATTTCAGTCATCAAAGATCGATCGAGTCGTTGAAATGATACCTGCTGACAACGAGATACAATCGTTGGTAATAGGGACTCTGCGCTAGTGGCGATCGTAATAATTGTGGCTTTCCCTGGTTCTTCGAGAGTCTTGAGTAGGGCATTGGCGGCACCTTCAGCCATCGTCTCGGCATGTTCGATCGCAATTACCGATCTTTCACCCAAGAGCGGTGGACGCGCCAAAAAGCGACTGATTTCGCGAATTTGCTCGATCCGAATTTGGGGCGGTGCTTTTTTCTTCACACCTGCGGCGGCGGCTTCTGCGGCGGAGAGGAGTTTATCTTGATGCTTGTACGTCGGTGCTACCCACAACACATCTGGGTGATTGCCTTGGCGGAGTTTTTGCTGGGTTAATAATTTTGCCGCCAGCGGATCTGTACCTGAGACTGGTGCTGATGAGTCAAAGATCAGCTCAATAAAGCATCGCGCCGCCAAACTTTTGCCAATGCCATCTGCACCATAAAATAGATATGCAGGTGACAGGCGTTGTTTGACGATCGATTGTGTCAACAGTTCGACAGCTTGGGTTTGTCCGACTAGGGCAGAGCTAAATTCAGTCAAGTTTCAAATCGTTCGAGTCTTTATTGGAAACTGGATCGTGAGGGCAATAACTCATAATTTTAGCCAAAGATGATGATAAACTCCAATTATTCAACCGTTAGAGCTAGACATAGTGTAAACATTAGCTTTTCACTCACTATCCACCATCCACCATTCACTATCCACCAGATAAATAACTCGATCGAGATAGCACTGTCGCACCGTTGCATGGGTACACTATGGGAGAGTAACGTCAATTGCTGACGGAGCCTATTAGTAGCAGCATCAACGGGATGCCGCACCCACCCAAATACGTGGACGATTATTTACGCGAGTTACTATGAACACGACTGAACCCAACCTTCAACGAATTTTATTAGTTGATGATGACCTCGTAGTTCGGGCTAAAGTCAGTGAGTCACTAGAACAGGACGGCTTTGAGGTAATTCTCGCAAAAAATGGCAATGATGGGATTGCCGCCTATCAGCAACATCGCCCCGATTTAATTTTGGTTGATGCCGTGATGCCGATTTTAGATGGCTTTGAATTTTGTGAGCAACTAAAGAATCTCGGCGAACGGTTGACACCAATTTTAATGATTACTTCTCTAGATGATAATGAGTCAGTCGATCGAGCTTTTGCTTCTGGAGCTACCGACTATATTACCAAACCAATTAACTTGCCAGTATTGCGTCAACGAGTCCGAAATCTCGTGCGCCAGTCGCATCTGATCAAAAATCAATTAACCGAACTGCAACAAGCCAATCAAGATCTCAAACTACTGGCAAACTTAGATAGCCTCACAAAATTATCCAATCGACGCGGCTTCGATGACTACATCCAAAAAGAGTGGGATCGGATGAAACGGATCAAAGCTCCGCTATCGTTGATCATGTGCGATGTGGATTTCTTTAAGAACTATAACGATCGATATCTCCATCCCAATGGTGATAAATGTCTAGTTAAAGTGGCGATGTCGATGCGAAGTACCGTCCGCAGAAGTGGCGACTTAGTTGCTCGTTATGGTGGTGAAGAATTTGCGATCGTTTTGCCAAATACGGATGCATTGGGAGCCGTTTCTGTCGGTGAAAACGTCCGCTCGGCAATCAAAGGACTGCAAATCACCCATGAAGCCTCTGCCGTTTGCCCCTATGTCACCGTCAGCGTGGGTGTATCCACAATTATCCCTAATATTGAAAATGACTTCCAAGCCTTAATCAATGCCGCTGATCGAGCATTGTATCAAGCCAAGTCTCAAGGACGCGATCGAGTCACCATGATCGTCGCATAGAAAAGCTACTCTCTAGCCATTCCAAACACTATCCACTATCCACCCACTACCCCAAATATCTAATCCATCACTAAGATAGACCAATTTGTTAAGGAATTCTTCAATCCCAGGATCAGTAGATGGGGATCGCATATAGTGTCTAGAAGGTATAGTTGCCAATAATCAAGGGTTCAAACACAATTATTCCGAGTAACTACCTACCTTCGCTTCTTTGGCCGATTGATGCTGGCGTTGTAGAAATTTTTAGGCAGAGTTACGACAAATCTATTTCTAATATAATTTTTAGCTGTACGATTCGATCGCCAATAATCATCTAAATACTAGACTTCTCAGCCGCTTGACCTTCCAGCCGCTCCGACAACTATATTAATTAATCTATTGGGCATCTCCCGATTTCCCTGCCTATGACTAACTTTCCCTGGCTCACGACGATCATCCTGTTTCCTGTCCTCGCATCCCTTGCGATTCCGATCATCCCTGACAAAGATGGGCGGACAGTGCGCTGGTACGCTCTAATTGTAGGATTAATTGATTTCATCCTGATCGTTTACACCTTTGCAAATCACTATGATATGCACACAGACCAACTCCAGTTGGTCGAAAGTTATAGTTGGATTGCTCAACTAGATCTGAAATGGTCAGTCGGAGTCGATGGGATCTCGATGCCTCTTGTCCTACTCACAGGCTTTGTTAGCACCCTAGCCATCCTAGCCGCTTGGCCCGTTACCTTCAAACCCAAGCTATTTTACTTCCTCATGTTGGTGATGTACGGCGGACAGATTGCCGTCTTTACCGTTCAGGATATGTTGCTATTTTTCCTCGTCTGGGAATTAGAACTGCTCCCTGTCTACTTATTCCTGTCAGTTTGGGGCGGCAAGAAACGACTCTATGCTTCGACCAAATTCATCCTGTACACCGCTGGTGGCTCCCTCTTCATCCTGGTAGCAGCCTTAGCGATGGGATTTTATGGTGATACTGTCACCTTCGACATGCGAGCATTAGCAGCAAAGGATTATACCCATAATTTCCAGCTTTTCATGTACGCAGGGCTATTGATTGCCTATGGCGTGAAATTGCCGATTATCCCGCTCCACACCTGGCTGCCCGATGCACATGGTGAAGCCACAGCCCCCGTTCACATGCTGCTAGCAGGTGTCCTATTGAAAATGGGTGGGTACGCCCTAATTCGGATGAATGCGGGGATGTTACCTGATGCTCACGCCACATTTGCACCAGTGCTAATCGTGTTGGGTGTAGTGAATATCGTCTATGCTGCCCTAACTTCTTTTGCCCAGCGTAACCTCAAGCGGAAGATTGCTTATTCTTCAATCTCACACATGGGATTTGTCCTAATTGGGATCGCTTCCTTCACTGATTTAGGGATGAGCGGTGCAGTCCTGCAAATGGTCTCCCACGGCTTAATTGGCGCGAGTTTGTTCTTCCTTGTTGGAGCTACTTACGATCGTACCCACACCCTGATGCTAGATGAGATGGGCGGTGTCGGTCAAAAGATGAAGAAGATCTTCGCGATGTTCATCGCCTGCTCGATGGCATCCCTCGCCCTCCCAGGTATGAGTGGCTTCGTCGCCGAACTAATGGTATTTGTCGGCTTCGCCACCAGTGATGCCTACAATCTCCAGTTTAAAGTGATCATGGTGCTAATTGCCGCGATCGGCGTTGTCCTCACCCCCATCTACCTGCTCTCAATGTTACGGGAAATCTTCTACGGTGAAGAAAATAAAAAGTTAGTCGAAAAAGAAGAATTAATCGATGCCGAACCTAGAGAAGTGTTTATCATCGCTTGTCTCCTGGTACCAATCATCGGCGTGGGTTTCTATCCCAAACTCCTCACCCAGATTTACGATACAACAACAACATCACTCACAGCACATCTGCGAGATTCTGTGCCTGCGCTAGTCGCTCACAGACAATCTACTCCGGTTGCGCTAAGTGAATCGATCCAAGCACCAAAAATTAATTAACACCATACAGAGTGCTTCTGTGGATACCCTTACTGATTAGAGCTGTGAAACTCGATAGCGAAGTGCTGCCTTGAGCAGGTCGAACATGTTTGCGATCGAGTTATCATAGTTTCTATCCCTAGCCCTCTAACCACTTTTTCCATCTTCGGGATGTAGCGCAGCTTGGTAGCGCACTGCTTTCGGGAAGCAGGGGTCGTCGGTTCGATTCCGACCATTCCGATTATTTAAGTGTGTTGGGTTTCATTCTTCAACCCAACCTACAGATCCTTACATATAGTCACGGATTGGATTGGCGGAATGGGCGGTAAGGGTGCAGGGATAAAAGCTGCGTAAGAAGCATCACCAATCCCTTGCGGTACCCATCGCCCTGCTCGTTCTGATTCCTTAGTAAAGGATGACATCTCTTATAAAAACTCTAGTAAAGTAAGTGCCACTTTACTTTACTAGAACGTTGGCATCTGGGAAAGAACGAAAATTCATTTACGCAACTTCTCTCCTCAATCTACAGATCTCGTTCGCGATTATCTCGTTGGCGTTAGCCTCTCCTTGGAGAATCGAATGTTAAGGTTGTTGGGTTTCGAGGCTCAACCCAACCTACAAATCTAGCCCATTTTTAGAAGTCTTCAGAGATTTAGATAAATATTAGCCTATTATTGCAGACTAGACTCTAACTCGCTATCTGAAGAATGACAACTGGGTCTATCCTTGAAAATTACTATATTTGACTAGCAATATTTTAGTTTCTCGATTAATTTTTCCATGACCATTTAAAACAGGTGTGTTCATTATCTCCACTAAAGCTTTGATTAAAAGAGCTAGTCGCTTAAATCTATTTGTGTCTCGCTCTCGCTCAAATGATCTTGAAGATAGCCAATCTAAAATATCATATGCTTTGCTATCAAGTTCTTCTACCAAGCATCCCAGATCACAAATTCGCTTTTGCAATTTTAGTTGAAACTCTTCCTCATTTACAATTTCATTGATAGTAATGTCTACTTTTGATTGATATTCCAGCGCATCGGTGAGAGCTTTCTCTCCTTTTGCAAGCCTGAAACCGCTAAATAATAAAGTTGGTACCAAAGTAATTCCACCAAGTACCAGCCCACCGAGAGCCATTCCCCCTCCTCCTGCGGCTAGGGAACCACCTCC
>JANNBD010000023.1:0-2512 GCA_031385105.1 Chamaesiphon sp. OTE_78_metabat_374 | reverse complement strand
ATAACTGGCTCAATGATATTTTTGGCGCGCGCATTATTTTAACAGCCGCAGAAATCACAGCCGTGATGGATTTGCTCGATGACTGGCAAGATGAACTAAGCCTAAAAAACTGGTACTTGCGTAACAAAGAAGATTATAAAGCAGTCACGCCAGTAGGGTGGGCAATGCCCACAGACCATTTTCGATTTAGTATATAAACATTTCAGGTGGTTTATCTCGATCGCCTACTGCACACTTTGCGAATGATTGAGGTAAATGTTGTGCGTTCGGGCGGCGTACCGCAGGTAATTGAACAAGCAGTTTAAAGCCTTTTTGCTCTAGTTCTATATGTAGTGTGGGCATTGCCCACACTACATTCTGAGTCTGACTTTCATCAAGGTACACCATATCAGCCATGACCATCTAAAACATGAACCCTACCAGCAATTCCAAATTCAAACATCTCGTAGGGGTAGGTTTATGCCAGTGAGTATTGATTTGCACCAATAAGTATCAAACAAACCTACCCAACCCCACCAGAAACGATTGATCGTTGGTGAAGAATCGGTAAAATATTTTGAATTTGGAATTGCTGGAACCCTACTCTGCTACATTAGTTATGAGTGGTAAGTTTAACGCATGAACTTTGAGTGGGACGAGGGAAAAAGAGAGGTTAATATTAACAAGCACGGTTTCGATTTCGCTGATGCTTATCGCATCTTCGATTTGCCAATGGTAGTTGAGATTGATGAACGTGGTGACTATGGTGAAGATCGATGGATTGGAACTGGAATGCTGGATGGGCGCGTGGTAGTAGTCATTTATACTGAGCCGGATAGGAACACCGTTCGGATTATTTCACTCAGAAAAGCTCTCTCATATGAAAGAAAAAATTATGAACAATATCTCCAGAACAGATTGGGCTAGAATCGATGCAATGTCAGATGATGAGATTGACACGTCTGATATCCCGCCCCTGACTGATGAGTTTTTCTTAACCGCAAAATTGCAAATGCCCTCTTCTCGGATAGCAACTGTTGCTATCCGTGTCGATCCTGAAACGTTATTGTGGTTTCAATCAAAAGGAGAAGAAGCCGATCAACATATGTCTGCTGCCCTGCGAATCTATGCAGAATCGCAGAAGAACGTTGCTGGGATGCGTCAATCAGCCTAACAATTCAAATGCAGCGGGCAGTTGAGTTCTGCTGATGTTGAGTTCGAGTTTACTCTTCAATTGCTAGTTTGACAGTAGCACCATTTTGAATAGTAGAGCGTCACGGTCAGTCGGATTCATCTCGATCGAACTCCATTAATTAGCTCAAAAATACTACCATCGTTAGGATGCCATTCTAAAAACTCCTCAAAGCTCATCAATTGTGGCGTTGTTTGATACATGTTATTCACCTCATCATCTAGTATATCTACACCGCCAAAAAGCGTTGGATCACATCCTGACTCAATTCACTTGTTGCACCTGAAGCGACGATTCCGCCTTTTTGCATCGCATAGTAACTATCCGCCTGTCTGACAAAGTGCAAATGCTGCTCTACCAATAATACTGATACACCCATCGTCTCTACTACTCGCCGTACCGCTGCTTCGATATCCAAAATAATTGACGGCTGAATCCCCTCTGTTGGCTCATCCAAGACAAGTAAACGCGGATTTCCCATCAAAGCACGGGCAATAGCTAATTGCTGCTGTTGTCCGCCACTCAAGTCTCCACCCATCCGCGTCAGCATGGTTTTTAAAACCGGAAACAGTTCAAATATCTCCGGTGAAATCTGAGCTGATTTGTGACTTTTACCCCGCGCTTCTAATCCCAACAATAGATTTTCTTCAACAGTCAATCTCGGAATAATTTCCCGCCCTTGGGGTACATAACCAATCCCCATTCTGGCACGTAGATCTGGGGATTTATCATTAATAATTTGACCATCCAGGGAAATTTGCCCCACGCGAGGTTTGAGCAATCCGATGATACTTTTCATCAAGGTAGTCTTACCCACACCATTTCTACCGATTAGACACACCATTTTACCTGCGGGAACGTGTAAATCTACATTTCGCAGAATATGGCTTTCGCCATAATAAACATTTAAGTTAGATATTTCTAGCATGATTTAATTATGAGCTTAACTTTCGATCGATTGTGGTTGACCGAGATAGACTTCGATTACTCTAGGATCATTTTGGACTTCATCGATTGTGCCTTCACACAATACTGTCCCTTGGTGTAAAACGGTGACTTTTCGCGCAATTTGACGGACAAATTCCATATCGTGTTCAATCACTAAAATTGCATGGCTTTCGGCAAGTGTCACAAGTAAATTACCAACATTTTCAGTTTCTTCATCGGTCAGTCCGGCAACAGGTTCATCGACGAGTAATAGTTCTGGAGACTGAGCTACTAGCATCCCAATTTCCAGCCGTTGCTTTTCCCCATGCGAGAGTAAATCTGCTTTACGGTCGGCTTTTACTGCCAATCCAATCGTTTCTAATAGTATCCAAACTCGATCGCGTTCTGGCCCCG
>JANNBD010000167.1:0-4669 GCA_031385105.1 Chamaesiphon sp. OTE_78_metabat_374 | reverse complement strand
GCGGTCGTATTCTCGTTGAGCCAGTGCCTCCGACTGCTGCCGCTGGGCCACGAGTTCCACATACGACACGAAGCGGCGTCCATCTGGGCCACGCAACACAAGTTGGCCGTCCTGCAAACCGAACTCCACATTCAAACGAGGGCTGACCCAGCCGATCATGTTTGGAATGGCGATCCATTCCTGGTCCTGACGTCGGAAGCCGCGCAGTGTCTTGCGGTCAGGGTCGTAGAGATAGAACTCTTCGACGCCGTACTCTTCATAGAAGTCAATCTTCTCCAAAATCTCTGCTTGCGTGTTGCCAGGGGAAACGATTTCAAACACGACTTGTGGAGCAATGCCACCCTCTCGCCACTGTTGGTACGAACCGCGCGGCCCCTTCGCTGGACCGAATGCGACCATCGCGTCGGGAGCCACTCGCAACCGGTTGTCTCCCTCGACTGGATACCACAGTAGATCCCCTGCAATAAATACGTCAGAGCGTTCGGCAAAGAGTAATTCCAGATTTTCTTTGATTGTGACGATCCACCGAAACTGTTTAGTATTATCGGACATCGGCTGACCATCACAATCGGGATAGATGATTTCAGTAGTAGTATCTGTGGAGATTTGAGCGACCATAGCTACCTACTTCGTGTGTGTAGAACTAATTCAATATTACTATAAATCTCATCAATCCAGCCGAATCTCATCCGAGTGGATCGAGTTTACCCTCAATTTGGGCATTGAAACCATAGACCTCGCGGGAGCCAGCTAGAGCCACTAACTGAACTTGCTTCTCGTCACCTGGCTCGAATCTAACCGCAGTACCAGCCGGAATATCCAGGCGCATTCCTCTAGTAGCAGCTCTGTCAAAAGACAAGGCAGCATTGACTTCATAAAAGTGATAGTGAGAGCCAATTTGAATTGGTCGATCGCCTGTATTTGCTACAGTTAATTTTAGAGTTGGACGACCTACATTCAATTCAATTTCGCCGTCTTTAGCAATAATTTCACCAGGAATCATAATTTGGTGGATGGTGGATGGTGGATGGTGGATGGTGAATAAATCTGTAGGTTGGGTTGCGGATGCGCGCTCGTCGGGTTCCCCGTTCGCGTAGCGTCTCCCCTGGAGACGGTTTAGCGCACCAAGCAGAAGAATGTTGGCGGAGCCTCTCCGTTAGGAGACAACCCAACAAACCAAACTCAATTTCGAGTATGGGCTTGAATTACTTAGCAATGCTGCGTAAGGAATCGAAGAAAGTAGGATAGGAAATAGACGCAGCTTCAGCTCGATCGATCTTAGTCTCTCCTTTTGCCATTACTGCGGCAATTGCCAGACTCATCGCAATCCGATGATCGGTATAACTATCTAAGTCAGCTCCAATTAGCGATCCCCCACCAGTGATTTCCAATCCATCTGGACGTTCGGTAATTTTAGCACCCATTTTTGTTAGTTCTGATGCCATTACTTTAATTCGATCGCTTTCTTTAACGCGCAATTCTTCGGCATCTTTAATAACTGTCGTACCTTTAGCAAATACTGCGGCTACAGCCAAAATTGGAATTTCATCAATTAATCTCGGAATTAGATCTCCGCCAATTTCACAGGCTTTTAGGTTGCTATGTTTCACCCGCAAATCTGCCACGGGTTCACCTGCAACCTCCCGCTGATTTTCGAGGGTAATATCAGCACCCATTAATTCTAATGCGACCAAAATCCCCGTGCGAGTGGGATTGACTCCGACATTTTCAATATATATCTCTGAACCAGGCACGATCGATCCAGCCACTAGCCAAAATGCGGCGGAGCTGATATCTCCAGGTACAATTACTTTCTGTCCGCGTAAGGTGGGATAGCCAGTCACCGTCGCACTATGAGTCTCTGGATCCACGTCTATCTGCGCCCCAAACGCCCGCAACATCCGTTCGGAGTGATCCCGCGATAAGGCTGGTTCAGTCACCGTGGTGCGTCCATAAGTCATCAATCCGGCGAGTAAAATAGCTGACTTTACCTGAGCAGAAGCGATCGGGGAATGATAGTGAATTGGTTGTAATGCTTGCCCGCGTATGGATAGAGGTGCCAGGGAATTATTCTTGCGCCCCCAAATTTGCGCGCCCATTTCGGTTAGGGGCTTAACTACCCGTGACATGGGACGCGATCGCAAGGAGTCATCTCCAGTTACAGTAAAGAATCTGTCGGGATGAGATGCTAATATCCCTAGCATCAGTCGCATTGTGGTGCCAGAATTTCCAGCATCGAGCACCTCGGCAGGCTCCTGAAGTTGTCCTAAACCAATCCCTGTTACTGTCACCAGCTCGGTGTTTAATTCTGAAATCTCTGCTCCCATTGCCGTAAAGCAAGCCGCCGTACTACGGGGATCTTCGCCCAATAATAATCCCTGAATCGTCGTTTCACCCTCTGCCAAAGCTCCCAGCATCAAGGCGCGGTGGGAAATAGATTTATCGCCAGGGATTTGTAGTGTGCCGTTCAGAGACACACCAGCAGCCGGGGGCTTAATCGTGAGGGTTTGATGACGATCGATAGGTTGCAGCGTAATCACGGGCAGTTTGGAGAAAAGTCTAGATTTTCATTGTATGAGGTCTGGGCGATCGAGATCTATGCAGTTGATCGCAAATTCACAAATCAATCTTTAACGTTGGCTGCGTTATTCTACGGAGTAACATACCGCTGGATTGATTCTGGTGCGTTATCCTGCGGAGTAATACACCCTACTCCTATTTCATTACTTTGATTGTTACACTTTGCTTCTGACCAATCTTGCCCAGAGGCTGTAATGCTTTCCCGTCGCGAGAAAATAGTAATCCACCAGCATTATTGGTGTTGATCGTTACTTGCTTTTTCGCTGTCCAATTAAACTGATCCCCAGGTTTGAGAGTACCTGTAAATTTGGTAGTGCCGTCAATCCCAATTTGTGCCCAGGTAGTAGCCCTGACAGCGATCCCAATCGGGACATCGGGTAGTTGAATCGCTACAGGTACAACGGCAGGAGTCAGCAACGGTTGAGAGATACTTGTATCAGCCCGTGGCGTAGCGGATTTGATCGAGTTGTTGAGCAGATGAGAAACTCCAGCCCCAACGCCAAAGATCGCCAACGTATAGCCAATGTAGACATGAAAAGGCTTGATTTGCGGAGCTGGATTAAACCCCATTGTCGAGCGCGGGATCACGGTAAATTTGGTCGCGGTTGGTTCCCAATAGGGTACGTGATGAGAAATTTCATTACCATCTAATCCCAAGTTATCCGCATACCGCTTGACCATTCCCTTGACATAGACCAGCTCTGGCAACATCTCCATATGACCTTCTTCGATCGCTTGAATCAGTCGCGGTTGAATTTGGGTCCGCGCTGCGACATCATCGATCGATAGCTGGTAGTATTCTCGCCATTGTCGTAAGGTACCACCAATTTGTGCAAAAATTTCGGCAGGAGTCAGCGGCAAGGAGTCGGGATCGCTAGGCGCGATAGCTTTTGTCTGGGACTGGCGACGTTCTACTCGTGAACGCAAAGAAGCTGCACCAGCAAAAATTGGCAACTTGGATAATTTGAGAGCGGTAATCTGCTTAAGGGGTGTAAGTAGGGTCACAGGGATCGATTGGTAGATTGGTTTACGGGGCAGGTATTCTTCAAAATCTATCGGTTGAGAAGTTAGCTCTGATGGAGTAGAACTAATTCTCATCTTTCAACTTGGCTGAATTTTTTTGGGGTGGCTCCAGATTTGAGGCTTTGTAGCTCGATCGGTAGTAACCTTCTATGAGAACCGATCTCCATCGAGGAACTTCCCTCGATGCTGATGTCCCCAATCCTAGTTCGATGCAGATCGGTGACTGGATGTCCTAGTTGGGTTGCTACTCGCCTAATCTGTCTATTTCGCCCTTCTGTTAGAATGACTTCTAGTAGGGTATGGTTGTCTTGGTATTTTAGTAATCTAACTTGGGCGGGCAGAGTGTATTTCCCGTCCAAATCTATGCCGTTGCGCCAAGCATCCAAGACTGAATTAGAGGTTTTACCTCGAACCCAAACTAGGTATGTTTTGCTGATACTATGACGCGGGTGAGTCAACTGAAATGTTAACTCGCCATCATTTGTGAGCAATAATGCGCCACTGGATTCAATATCTAATCTACCTACTGGATGAATTCCTTCACACTCTCGCAGTTGCGACGGTAATAATGCCAACACTGTCAGACGACCTTGTGGATCGAAACAAGTAGACACTACGCCAACTGGTTTATTGAGTAATAAATATACAGGCTCAGGTCTGCCCTGTACTGTAATTAGTTTACCATCAACCTCTATCCGATCGGTAGTGGTTTCCGCTGTTTGTCCCAGTGTTGCAACCGTTCCATTTACCCGCACTCTGCCAGCCAAAATTAGCTGCTCGGCACGACGACGAGAAGCGATTCCCCATTGAGATAAGATTTTTTGGAGCCTTGCAGTCATTTAGGTATTAGGAATGAGGGGTTAGGCTTGAGGGATTGAGCAGAAAAGCAGTAGGATGTGAGGTAGAAAGTCTTTGCCAGCTAGGATGCAGGCTAATAGATGCTGGATACGTCTACCTAGTATTCACTAATAACTGGGAACTATACACAGTATCTTTGGTAAAATACCTTAAATAAATCTTACGGGTTAGAATTACTCAATTGACAAGTCAAACCAGCGGAATTGTG
>JANNBD010000151.1:0-2961 GCA_031385105.1 Chamaesiphon sp. OTE_78_metabat_374 | reverse complement strand
GTGGGCAAACCACCTACCGCCGAAGAAGCAGTTGCCACCCTCGTAAATATAGCGTCACTCGATCGAGACGAAGAAGGACTCAAAGGCTTACCTCGGATCATCGCTGAAAGCTTAGGACGTAATCTCGAAGAAGTCTATCAGAATAACGATCGCGGCATCCTCGAAGATGTCCAGTTGCTGCAAGATATCACCCAAGCCATCCGCGCCGCCGTCACCGCCATCGTCACCCCCAAAACTAACGACGAAGGACGCATTTCCATTGTCGCCAAATTGAACCTATTCAACATGGGGCCAAAAGCCGCCTGGGTAGAGTCCCTCTACGCCTCCGGTTACAAAAACGTCAACCTCGACGAAATCAAACCTCTCTTCGACTACCTCGAATTCTGCCTCACCCAAGTCTGTGCTGACAACGAACTCGGCGCACTCCTCCAAGGACTCGGCGGCGAATATATCTTGCCAGGGCCAGGTGGCGACCCCATCCGCAACCCCGATGTCTTACCCACAGGTAAGAACATGCACGCCCTCGATCCGCAATCCATCCCTACTGAAGCCGCAGTTAAATCAGCGAAGGTTGTGGTGGATCGGTTACTCGATCGGCAAATGCGCGACAATAATGGTCAATATCCCGAAACGATCGCCTGTGTTCTCTGGGGCACAGACAACATCAAAACCTACGGCGAATCCCTCGCTCAAATCATGTGGATGGTCGGAGTTAAACCCGTCCCCGATGCCCTGGGACGGATTAACAAGCTCCAAATGATCTCCCTCGAAGAACTCGGTCGTCCCCGCATCGACGTGGTGATCAACTGTTCCGGCGTATTCCGCGACCTGTTCATCAACCAGATGAACCTGCTCGACCAAGCCGTGAAAATGGCCGCCGAAGCCGATGAACCACTCGAAATGAACTTCATCCGCAAACATGCCCTCGTTCAAGCTGAAGAGATGGGCATCAACCTGCGTCAAGCAGCCACCCGCGTCTTCTCCAACGCCTCCGGTTCCTACTCCTCCAACATCAACCTGGCGGTTGAAAACGGCACCTGGGAGAACGAAGCCGAACTCCAAGAAATGTACCTCGGACGTAAATCCTTCGCCTTCAGTGCCGATAATCCTGGCACAATGGCGCAAAACCGCACCATCTTTGAAACCGCTCTCAAAACAGCGGATGTCACCTTCCAGAACCTCGATTCCTCCGAAATTAGTCTGACCGACGTATCCCACTACTACGACTCAGACCCGACCAAAATCGTCGCTAATCTGCGGACAGACGGTAAAACGCCTACGTCCTTCATCGCCGATACCACGACTGACGCTCAAGTTCGCACCCTCTCTGAGACTGTGCGACTAGATGCACGGACAAAGTTACTCAATCCCAAATGGTATGAGGGAATGCTCTCTCATGGCTATGAAGGTGTACGGGAACTCTCGAAACGGTTGGTCAATACCAGCGGTTGGAGTGCGACAGCCGGAGCGGTGGATAATTGGATTTATGAGGAAACCAATGACACGTTTATCAAGGATAAGGAGATGTGTAAACGGTTGATGGATCTCAATCCTAATTCGTTCCGTAAGATTGTTTCGACTCTGCTTGAGGTGAATGGGCGCGGTTATTGGGAGACTAGTGATGAGAATCTGGATATGTTGCGCGACCTCTATCAGGAGGTTGAAGACCGGATTGAGGGTGTTGAGTAATCCATAATTTAATTAGGGACGTTACGCAAGTAGCGTCCTTTATTTTATCTGTGCTAGCATCAAATTATGTAAGAATGAAAATTCCGAATAGCGATCGAGCAATCATAGAGCCGTCTAAACTAACAAAGTACTTACTCAACACCGAGCATAAACGTGGTGGATCGAAGGCAAAGTTACTAATTCAATTTGGTTACTCAACCGATAATTGGGAGCGACTAGAAGCAGATATTCGACAGTTTCACCTCACTCAAGATGTGACTGTAATTAAGGAAACTGATTACGGTAAGAGACATGAAATCAGTACTAGTTTGATGACACCGATCAATCGACCGCTTTTAGTCAAAACAGTTTGGCAAATAGACATAAATACAGATTTCCCTCGCTTAATAACTTTAGTTCCTGACTAACTATATTCGGAGAAAAGTATGAATTTCCCTCTTTACTCAGATGTGATTTTATTACGCGATCTTCCTGAAGATAGTGTATATAATGGCGATGTTGGTACTGTAGTTGATCGACATGATGTTGATGGGTTAGAGACTGGCTATAGTGTCGAGTTTTTTGATATGTTGGGGAATACGGTTGCGATTGTGACTTTGCCAATGAGTTGTTTCCGCAGCCCTTCGAGTGCAGATAGACCAACAGTTCGACTTATGGCTAATGTTGGATAAATTAGGTGTGGCTTAGTATTATTTAGCTGCTCTAATCTTTTTGTCACACCATTGAGAGATAGCTGATGTCAATTTCTCGCCTCTCTCAGCTACATTTTTTGAATGTAGTAAGAAAGATTCGATCGATCCTTCAGAATGTGTATGACTTTGAACGATTGCATGAATGGATTGATTGCGTTCTTCACGCCATTTATCCAACTCAAAAATTAAATCATTATAACCGCCAGAAATAATTGGTTCTGGATGATATTTCTTCCATAAATCCTGCATCCTTTTGAGTGAATTGGGTTGTTTTTCAGTTTTGAGGACATTTCTAAAGTAGCTACTCAATCGATCTGATATGATACTCTCCTCGATCGTAATAGCTTCAAGATAAAAGCCTTGTTCTTGAGATTCTTTGATGCGTGTCCATGCTTCCCGATAGGCGAGACACTTATTAGGATCGCCTTTAATTGGTTTCTCTAGTTCGGTACTTTTTTTTAAAGTTTGAGTCATTGGTAATAGTTGAGGTAATGTTTTTAGTTTAAGTAATATTTAGGGCTTGCGGCGAATTGACGGTTTAACTTTTTTGTTACCTCCTACTAATGCTTCCGATCTGGTT
>JANNBD010000141.1:0-13684 GCA_031385105.1 Chamaesiphon sp. OTE_78_metabat_374 | reverse complement strand
GCAGAATACTGTAAATTGGCACCATACTAAAAACTGTGAAACAGTTGATGATCGATGCTGATGACCTAGACAGCAGTAGTAGCGAAAATGTACAGCTCAAACCGAACCAATATCGCCATCGGGATTGTTTTTCATCCATCGCCAAAATCAGAAAGACGATGCTGCCAATGGTCATCATTCTGCCCAACCAATTTTTATGAGTATAGATGCCCCGCCAAGATCCACCGTGAATTCCGTAGGACATCGTACCGTAATAGGGAATCAGAATCGCCATCGATACACTCAAGATAATCACGACGGCAAAGCTCCAACTCAATAACTTGAGCTGATCTCGAATACTGTATCGAGATCCCAGATAAAATCCGAATAAGGTACTACCAGCTAGTTGGATACTGCGATTGATGGTGAGCTTGGAATTGAAAGTCCACAGAATGGAGGTGAAAGCAATCCCCACTAAGATCCAAACTGTCCATTCCTGTTTGGCAGCATCGAGTGATTGCCGCCACCGTAACACCAGTAGTCCAAACGTAATCAAATAGTTCAGAAAGAACAGGGCGATCAGTTTTGAATAGTCAGTTGGATCTGGTGTCGGATCGATCATGCCTTCGCCGAAGCCCTGGGAAAGAATCAGCGGAATTAGTCCACCTGAATAGACAATGACTGATATAACCGTAAATATCCATTCAGCAATTTCTAGTTTTTTATTCATACTCCTTTTTTTATTCATACTCCTCTCCCACCCAAGAAATAGACGTTGGCAATTCACTATTCACTATTCACCATTTACTCACAACACTAGATGTCTAATTTTTTACAGGGAAGGGAGTAAGATTGCCACAGGAATACTGGCATTGATGCTGAAGTTATTTGTTGGATCTGGCCGATTTTCTAAGCATTGTTGTGGCTGGGGTGATGTTGCTGAAGTCTGTTGTAACTCGATCTGGATTGGATTGACTGGCGATCGTTGTCCCCAATTGAGTCATATAATCAGTCCACGGTGCTTCTGCGTCTTGCTCATCAGTGAAGTATTCATTCGCACAAGTAAAGTAGTCCTCTGTTTCGTTCTCAGCGATTACGCCGTTGACAATTAGCCCTAAGACATTAACTTTCGCCATTTTCAATTTTTCTTGAGCACTTCGAGCACTATTGCCGTCGATCATCCCCGGTCTAGCTACGAGTAAAATGCCATCGGTCATACTGCCAACACTCACAGGATCGACAGCAGCTAACAGGGGGGGAGTATCAATAATAATCAAGTCATACAGACCAGAAACCTGCTGAAGCAGAGATTTCATCTGGGGCGATTCCAGTCCAGACAGGGCATTTTGGGATCTAGATCCAGCCGTCAATACATCCAAGTTATCCATCACTGTCCAAGAAATTTGCTTGAGCTTAGATCTTCCAGTTAGGATATCACTTAGACCTTTTTTTAATGGCAATTTCCACAATTGGTGCTGGTAAGGCACCCGCATATCGGCATCGATGAGCAGTACTTTTTGACCGACACTAGCGATCGCAGCGGCTAAATTAGCAGCAACTTTGGACTTACCTTCATTGGCGACTGAACTGGTAATGGTAATTATTTTCAGTTGTCGATCCAAGCCCAGAAATCTTAGATTAGACTGGATCGATCGAGACATTTCACTAGTTACTGATTGGGGCGTATCTCTAACTGCAACTTCTAACGTCGTTAAGGCTGGAGTCTTTTTCCCGCCTCGGATTTTCTGCTGTTTCTGAGCAGCGGGAATTACGCCCAGCAGGGTGTATCCAAATAATTTATCAATTTCTTTAACAGTTTTTAGAGATTTATCTCTCATCTCTAAATAAGCAATTGCGCTCGTGCCAAATAATATGCCTAGCAGTAACCCCAAGCTGCTGACCACCGTCTTCATCGTACTGTCTGGTTTTTCGGGCAAGGCTGCACTGGTGATAATTCTGGCAGTTGATGTATTTTTATTTTTTACCAGTTGTAGCTCTCGCACCTTCTTCAATAAGGTTTGATGGGTAGACTGAGATACTTCGAGCTGTCGCTCCAATTGCCGCTGAGTTTGGACTAGCTGGGGCATCACGCTCACTCTTTTCTCATAGGCAGCGCGAGAACTGCGGAGTGAAACCAACTTCTGGATCAGCCCCTTGCTCACAACTTCAGCTTGGAGTGAGTCCTTGATCATATTTTGTTTGAGATCGCCAATTCGCAATGCTCCTGATGGAATCTTCGCTTTGTTACCAACAGTATCGCGAATTTGTTGTGCTAGTAAAGTTGCTAGTTGAGCTTGCTTGGCTTTGAGGGCGATAATGATCGGATTACTATCAGCGAAACGGCTGCTTTCAGTTGCTAGCTGTCGTTCGACATCTTGTTGTTGAGCCAGAATGCCTTGAATCGCTGGTGACTGACTAATCGCACTAACTGTAATTGCTTCTTGAGAGTTGAGATTAACCTTTTGTTTGAGTTCTCTAGCTTGGGCAAGTACTTCGTCTAGTTGCGCTTGAGTCGCACTGATGGTTGTGTCTAAATTGCCAATGATGCCAACGGCTGATTTACCTTCTTCGCCCAAATCTACAACGTTATTTTGCTGTTTAAACTTACGCAATGCCACTTCTGATTCAGTCACAGCCCGCTGAGTCGCGGGCAGTTGCCTGTCCATAAATCCCCGCGCTGCTTCTGCCTCAGCACTATTAGTTAAAACATCATTTTCTAGATATAGCTTCATTAATGTATTGACTACATTCGCTGCCTGCTTGGGGTTGCGATTTTTGTAGCTAATCTGCAATACATCGGAGCCGCCAATAATTTTGACAGCTAAACCAGATTGTAAATCAGCAACTTTAAGTAGTTTACCTTTGTCATTTTTGAGATTTAATTGCTCAATTAATTTCTGCAATAATGGCCGAGATGTAATTACTTCCATCTGGGTGCTAATCGGGTTTTGAGTTGACACCAGTGGTTTTAAGTCCCCTGATTCACTTCCTTCTGTCCCACTAGGAGCCAGACTAGAACCGATAACTTTAAAAGCCGGACTTTTAAACAGTAGTCTTCCTTCAGCTTGATAGGATGGTTTCAATAAAGAGGATGCCAAAAGACTGAGTAAAACTGTAGACACAAAAATACTAGTAGCAGGTAGCCACCGTCGTTTTACTGCTAATAAATAAGGCCTCAGATCTAGGTCAGTTGGTTCTTTGGATTCCATCATATCTTTTTCTATATCTAGTCTCGATTATAACAAATGCCCTATGAATGCAATCAGCTAAAACAACTACGCTGGGCGATGCGCTGCGTTCCGATCTGTGATTGTTCAACCGCTTGCCAACAGGCGATCTAAGTCTGGGAAGAACTGCAAAAACTAAAAATAAAGTCGAATGGACTACCATCAACTCAGTCTTTTAAGCCCAAATTTTAGGCGTTTTGAAGTAGTGATTTTTGAAGCTGGCGACATAGATTTAGCAGTGGTTTTTCAACCACAAAATAAGAAATCATACCGCAGATAATTCCCATTGTCAGTGATATCAGCACGAACGTCAGCGTACTTACCAATCCGGCGGTGGGGATTCCCAGGCGGGGATAGAGATATCTGAGGATCGCAATTACCATGATGTGGGAAAGGTAAATCGAGTAAGATATCTCCGCAATAAATAAGGGCAAGCGCAATCTGGGCAAGGATTTTTCAACAGCAAGCAATCCAGCTACAATGGCAATCGCAGGTATCCCCAGTTTAATTGTCCGAAAAGTCCCCAAATCCGGTGACGCATTAATAATTAGGGCAGATGCTCCGAGGCTGAACAGAATGACTCCAATCAAGATATTTCCTTTGAGTTTTCCGGCTCTGTATGCGTAGCAAAGCAACATTCCAGCCGCAAACTCTAGCACAATATCACGACAGTAAAACTTTAGCTCTGGCGGGAGTGGAATCAGGTTAGCCGAATCAATCGTGACCAGTAGCAACAGAAATACATAGGTAATCAGCACTCGTCTGGGGTAATTAATCGACATGGCGATCGCAAAAATAGCGTAGAAAAACATTTCGTAATTTAGAGTCCAACCAATTTTGATCAGAGGACTAAGGGATAAATCGCCAGGATTTAGGTGAGGAATAAACAAAAGCGACAGTATTACATGATCAAATGTGACTGCATTACCGCGAAATAGTCCAGAGGCAACTGCGTATAAAAGCACCGTGATGATTGAATAGAACCAATATAGTGGCACAACTCTAATGATTCGATTCCACATAAATTTTGGTCCATTATGATCGCCTGTTTCCGTAATGAAAACCATAATGAATCCACTGATCACAAAGAAAATATCGACACCAGCCGATCCGATCTCGCTAGGGAAAATTGCTTGAAATCCTGGAAATTGTTCTCTAGCGTGATGAAAAACAATTGATAAAGCAGCAAAGGCGCGTAAATATTGAATGGATAAGATTGGCTCGTTTTTTATGTTGTTCACATCATTACCATGCTGGTTAAAATTGATTGAAGTTGGTAGTGCTGTGAGAATTGAACTTGAGAAGGTGAGGAAATATTAGGGTGTTGATCTGTCTAAATCTCATTGAAGTATTGTGACTCAGACTATCTTTTTGGTGCTCGATCGAATGCCCGTGCAAAGGCATTCCAGGCTAGTTTCGGTTTGAGATCTCGGTCTAATACTAGTGGTCGGACTGGTGATTTGTCTGTGCGGGCTTCAACTTCAGCCAGCCAGGTATAACGATCGCTAATCCCCCAATTGACCACGGCTACCACAGCTTTCTCCGCCAAAAGCAGATTCAGATAGTCTTCATAAGCCCCTGCTACTAATCGATCGCGCTGATCTAGATTCATTGGCAATTTCTTGTCAACAACATCCATCTCGGTAATCATGATTTTCAGACCCAATTTAGACACACTTGTGAGAAACTTTTTGAATTTGGCTGGGTTAAAATCGCGGCGATCTGCATATAAATGGGATTGGATTCCTAATGCGTATACAGGTGTCCCTTTAGCCTTAAGCCGCTCTAATAGTTTAAATGTCCCCTCTTGACGCTCTTCACTGTATTCTAGTCCCCACTCATTGTAGGAGAGCAAGGCTTTGGGATCCGATCGAGCCGCGATCCGAAAGGCAAGATCAACATAACCTGTCCCTAAAAAATCCAGCCACGGACTCTTTCTGAAGCTATTTGCTAACTTATCACCTGGTTCGATCGCTTCGTTGACAACATCCCAGGAGTGCATTCGCCCCGCATAGCGTCTGACCACAGTTTGAATATGGTTAGTAAATATTTTTTCAGCATTTTGCTGATTGATAGTTGTGGAGAACCAATCGGGAAAATCCTTATACCAAATTAACGGATGCCCCCGCAGCAAAAGCTTATTAGCAGTTGCAAACTTAGCAAAGTAATCGATTTCAGTAAAGTCAAAAGTACTCACACTCGGACGAATTCGATCCCAGAAAGATGCCGCCACAATCATGCCACATTCTTGCACAAAGCTAGATCTAAACTTAGGGTCACGCGCAAATCCGAGATGATTAGTTTGCGGGTGCGCGCCATAGATGATGCCTTTCGCTTGTGCCCGTTTCCGCAGCGATTTCTTGCCGATCACCGTAAAGGTGCGCTGATTTGTATTTTTGATTTTCTGTCGATCGGTTAGGGTATAAATTAAGTAGCTTAATACCTTTAAGTTACTTAATGACAAAACCGTCAGAGCGGTGATCGAACTAATGCCAATGCGGATGGCTTGTCGTCTGGAGATCAGAGAGTTGCGAGAAAATTTGATCATACACGACGGTCTTGTATTGTAGTTAAAATCTCTTTTACTTTATCATCCGCAGGCGAAAGTATTCCTGTACCGTTACCACAACTATTTTTGCAGTTGAGCCTCGATCCACTTGTAAGTATCTGCCATACCCTGTTCTAGGGTGATACTCGGTGCCCAGCCCAACTTTTCTTGGATCAATGTGTTGTCTGAATTGCGACCTTTGGGGCCAACGGGTTTTGATAAGTCGTACTTACAATGAACTTTCTTACCAGAAATTTCGCTAATCATCGCAATTAATTCATTGATAGTTACCATCCGATCCGATCCTAGATTCAGTGGAATCGTCACCTCTGAGTTCATCATCCGAATGCAACCTTCGACGCAATCATCGACGTAGCAATAAGAGCGTGCTTGAGTACCATCACCCCAAACTTCAATTTCACCCTCATTTCCTGATAGTTTGGCAATCTTCCGACAAAGTGCAGCAGGCGACTTTTCTCGACCACCATCATATGTGCCCAGTGGCCCATAAATGTTGTGAAATCGAGCTACTTTAATATTCAAGCCATAAGACTTCCGATAAGTTTCATGCATCATTTCGGCTGTTAACTTTTCCCAACCATATTCCATATCTGGATCGGCAGGAAAAACTTGATCTTCTTTGAGTCCAGGACTATCATTTGTCTCTTGTAAATAGTTGGGATACACACAAGCAGACGATGAATAAAAGATATTTTTTACACCACTTAATCTACAAGCCTCTAATGTATTTGTAGACATGAGGAGATTGTCGTGCAATATTTCGGCTGGAGCTGCGTGAGTCCACCCAATTCCACCCATATTCGCTGCCAGACAGTAAGCTGTATCGATGTCTGTTGTTGCCTTGAGGCAGTCATCCTGTCTTCTGAGATCCAATATTTCAAATTCATCCGCAGATGTTCGATCGAATTCCGGCTGCTTGATGTCTACTCCTCTGACCCAGAAGCCCTGTTCCTTGAGTTTTTTAACCAAGTGGGAACCAATAAATCCACCTGCACCACCGACGAGAATTCTTTTCATGTTGCGATCTTTAGTAATTAAATAGGTAGAGAAACTCAAGCTGTAAAACTAGGTCGATCTAGGCTTTGTGAATATTGAACTTTTTCAAGCCAACGGTTTGCAAGAAAAACATCCACAGAAAAATGACGTTATACAATGTATAGCGTTTCCACAGCCTTTTTGGGTCTTGAAAAAGTCTAAATAGCCACTCAAATCCAGACTTTTGAATAAACAGTGGGGCCTGATTGATGGTTCCGCCAAAAAAATCAAATGCTGCACCTGAAGCAATCATAATCGTCCCAGGAATTTTATCTAAATGATCTTGCATCCATCGATCTTGCTTGGGCGAACCTAGCCCGACAATTACAAAATCAGGATTAGTCTGGTTAATGTTGTTACAAATATCTCGATCTTCTGTTGGTGTTAACTGTCTAAACGGCGGCGAATATGCCCCGACAATATTAATTCCAGGAAATTTTCGCTCAAGGAATAGCTGCATTTTTTCGGGTACGCCTTCAGCCCCGCCATATAAGTACAGCCGATAATTGTGCTGAAGACCTCGTTTACATAGCTCTAAGATAATATCTGGTGCGTAAAGCCTGTCGCAAGCCTTGCCAGTTAGTAGTTTAATCCAGTAGACAAATGGCATACTGTCCGCACCTGAAATATCAGCTTTGCTAAAAATTTCGGCTATTTCAGGATTGAGGTAGCCTTCAACAGCACAATTTACATTCACGCAGGCGATATGTTTCGATCGAGCTTGCTTATCCTTCAGCCAGAGATCGCACTGTTCAAACATCTCTCCATAAGTGATCGCATCTACACCCATACCAATGAAATTACATTTTTTCATATTATAATTGAGAATTATTTTCAGAAGATTACCTGTTTACAATAATCTTGAGAAGATGATCTGTTGAGATATCTACCAACTAGAGTAATTCGTTACTTTTTTGATGAATAAAATAAACTTTTTGAGACTTTAAGAATTAAATTCCGATTAACCTTTTGTCATCATAAGCTATTGAGATCGCTGGCACCTTCAGCCATTCAGCTTAAACCATTAAAATGATTTAACTAGTTGGAATGACCCCGATTGGCTTGTTACTTTGATTTGAATTAATTACATTATTTCTAGGCTCCTAAAATATTTTATTGTTTGTGGTTGAGATCACAGCATTCTTTGAAGATATCTGCTAACTGATCGCAATATTTACTGATCTCAAAAGGTCTAACTGATTCTCTCCCCGCATAACCGAGGGATAGCCTGAGCTGTTCGCTTTCAATCAAAGATTGGATGGCGGCTGATAACTGTTTAATGTTGCCTGGAGTTACTAGCAATCCGTTTTCAGCAGTCGAAATTAGTTCAGGAATCCCGCCCACCGGAGTCGTAATGATCGGTAATCCCCAGCTCATGGCTTCTAGCATTGCCATCGGCAAGCCTTCATTGTAAGAAGGTAAAACAAAAACATTTGCCCTGGTTAATAGCTCATCTCGCTGCTGTTCATTCACCCAGTCCAAGATCTGAATCGATTGAGTTAGATTGAGCTGTTCGATCATACTCCTAGCTCTAGCCCCTTCCCCGTCTCCAGCGATTACTAACTCTGCCTGTTCGCGGTGCGTTCGCGGCAGGGCTGCAAAAGCTGAAATTAAGTCAAACGCTCCTTTCCGCTCACCAATTTTTCCTAAAAATAGAAAACAGACTTTATCAGTATCAACAGGTGGAAGTGTTTTAGTGGGGAATTTAACCGGATTTGGGAGTACGATGATCTGTTCTGCTGTTAAGCCAAGGTTCTCAATATAGAACTTTTTCCAACTGTGTGACAATACAATAAATCGAGTTGATTTACGGAAAATCCAGCTCAGGCAAACTCGAATAACCTGTGGTAAATTAGCATAAAATGTATGAAAATCAGCACTGTGACTATGCAAAATTACTGGTTTATGCAGTAGTACAGCAATAGCCGTCGTCACAGCTTGCCGAAAGGCACTACCACGCTCGGCAACATGAATATACACAAGATCGGTTCGCTGACTGGACAGCCGCCAGCACAGAGATCCGACAGCACGGATAAACACGAGGATTTTACGTGTTGTTGATCCGTTGGGCAAAGTTACTAGCAGATCGATGTTCAGATCGGGTGGTGCATGTTTTAAGATTAGCTTTTCCACCGAAACTATCCCACCCGATCGATCTAAACTCTCACCCAGCATTAGTACTTGCATTCGATTATTCATGTAATGTTACTCGATAAATACTCAAGATCTCAGTTTATAATTTAGCCGCTCACTGCTTGCCAATCGATCGAGATGCTAGCTTTTAAAGGCACTTGGCTCTAACGAAAAAGCCACTGCAACATAGAGAATCCAACCCACATTATTTGATGCAAATAACTGAGTTTCCGTTGTGCTGGTAATTAATAACTGAACGATGTGGACGACTGGCCACAAAGCCGCTATTGCTGTTGTAGATCTAATCAATTTTAGTCCCCTAATCGTTGACATAAATAGCCCGATCCAGAAGATTGAGAAACCCAAGATCCCCAGATCGAGCAGAAGCTGTAAATAACCATTGTGAGGATGAGAAGGAGACCAGGTAACAGCACGTAAAATATAGCCCGACTCGGCTCCATTCAATCCCTGCCAGAACCCGCCAAAGCCATAACCAATCCAAGGCTGCTTCCAAATCATGTCAGTCGTTAATTGCCATAAATCTGTCCGTCCGGTTAACGTCGCATCTTTGCCCACAGAATTGAAGATTGCACCAGAATTATCGATTGACCACAAGTAAAAAGTTTCGCCCACGGTGACAATTAGAGCAATCACGGGGATCATCAATAAATAGGGCAGCCGCACAATATACATAACATAAAACACAATTACCAGAATCAATAAATTAAACATTGATGATGTTGAAGCAGACAGCAGCAGTAATATTATTGACAAGCTCATCCCCAGCAACATTAGTGGCTTGTACCTTTTACTTTGATAGACCATAAAAAGAAAACTGAGAAAACTGTACACCATTGCTTGCCCCAACCCATTTTTGTGCGAGAATATCCCTCGCCATTTACCCTGGTGAGCCGCGCCCATGATCCCAAGTTTAGGGACGGCTATTGCAAAAATGAAGCTTAAGACAATCACAATTCCATATGTCCAGCTCATCAGCTCTAATTGCTGTTTCAACGTATAGCGAGAAGCAAAGTACAAGCCAAATAGACTAGAGCCAGTAATTGTCAGAATATCTTTAAGCGTATTCGCTTTTTCAAATGACCAAATAAATGAGATTGCCGCAACTAAAATTAACAAAAAAATCCAGTAATCTTGGCGTAATGTTTGCCAGGTTTTGCGCCACCGAAATGACAATAGCAATACTGTGATGATATAGATTGCAAAATAAGTGATCCTAATCAATGAATTGTCATAGGCAACCTCTTCATATTCTTGCTGTCCGCCTGATGTTACTAGTACAACAATGCCGCCTGAATAAATTAGTAGTGATGTGACACCAAACCCGTATTCTAGAAAGCCTAATAATTTATGATTCATATCTAAACAAATGTCACAGGCTCGATTGCTTTGTGATACACTTCGATCGTCTGATGAGCAATATTTGACCAATTTAAGTCGTGACGGCAGCGAACTAACAATGACTGCTGCATTTGCTGCTGCAATGCTCGATCTTGCAATAGTCGGATAATCGCGTCAGCTAACTTAGGCGTATTTGCTGGTGGCACAAGTAGCCCATCTTTTTCATCCTCGATCAGTTCAGACAAGCCGCCAACATTAGAAGCAATCATGGGTGTGCCCATCCCACAAGCCAGAGCTGCCACACCACTTTGTGATGCTTCAATATAAGGTAGCACTAGTACAGTACTGCGTTCAAATAGCTGAACCATTTCATCTGATTCAATAAACCGATTTAAAATTTCGTAGCGGTTTCGATCGTAATTTTCTGGCAAATACTGATTGATATTTTCGCCGCTGCCAGCAATGATCAGCTTAACTGCTGGGATACTTTTAGCAACGAGAGACATTGCTTCGATCAGATATTTTAATCCTTTGTAAGGCCAAATCCTGCCGACAAACAGCAGTGTGTAAGGCTCTCTAATTGTTGTATCTGATTGACTCTTGGCTAGTCTTCGATACAGGCTTCCGAGTTCTCCGTGAGAAATCGTTGTTAATCTTTGGGCTGGAACTCGAAAGTTTTCGATCATTGCCGCCTTTAAATGATTGGCGTGGACGATGATTTGCTGAGATCGATAGAAAGCAACTCTGCGAGTATAGTCTGCGCCAAAGACACTCTGTTTATCACCAGGATGACGGAATACATCATGAACGGTGGTGACTAACGGCGGCATTTTGTTTAGCAGCAGTGTCGCGTCATACCAAGGATCGTTCGTTTCCTGAACGTGCAACAAATCTGGCTGAAGATCTCTGATGATCTGGATCATTTCCACCATTGCTGAGAAGTTTCGCGGATCCCGCATGCGCGGCTTTTTGAAACTAATGATCTTAATGCGGGGATCGAGTGCGCCTTGGCAGGTATTAAAAACTTTTTCGGTTTGAATCAGGGTGAGATCTACATGGTTAATCAGACTATTCGCCAATTCAATCGTATAGTCTTCAAAACAAAAATGTAATAAAGCAACTTTCATACTGAAACGTTGGTGGGTTTGCGTAAAATTAGCAGGCTAGCCAGAATTGTATAGGCTGTGACGGCGGCAGCTATCGTGACTAGAATGTCTAGCTGAAGCTTATCTAAAACCACAAAAACTATCGACATTAGACCACTAATTAACAGGGGACGACGCACTATTTGCCACAGCTTGAGCGGGAACAAACGGCTGTAAACAAAATATGTCATGACGACAAAATTAGTAAAGCCGATAAATAAATTCATCAAAGCGGCACCAATCAACTGATATTGAGAAATCAAGATCACTCCAGCCAAATTACCAATCACAGTTGTAATCACAACTTCGATTAGATGCAATTTTTCTAATCCATTCGCGATTAGTAAATAGCTGAAGACTCTAGAGGATGCCCCAGTAATCAGAGAAATTGAAACAATATGCAGGATAATTGCCTCATTGATAAAGCTGGGATCTTGATAAATCAGTAATAGTAGTCGATCGCCAATCGAAAGTATTCCAACTAAAAAAGGTAAGCTGAGACATAGTAAAGTTTCAATTGTGGTTGCGACGATCTGGTGTTGCTTTTCTTTGCTGATGGCAACCGCCTTGGACATACTCGGAAAAGCTGCCAACGAAACGCTACTAGAAACAATATAGTAAGGTTGTAGCAGTTGACAGATGCCCCCATAAATACCGACTAGAGTTTCGTTACTCAATAGCGACAGAATTAGGATATCAACTCGACTGGCAATGATGCCGATTCCTTCCATTGCAAAGAATGTCCGAGCAGTACCGATCGTTTTCCAAATAAAGTCTCGATCGATCTGCCAGTTGGGTTTAACTATTTTAATTAGCAGCAGCCATTGAACTACCAAAATCAATGTTTCCGATCCGACGAGGATCCAAATCACATCGGCAACGCCGTAATTTAATTGAATAATCCTGATAATTGCCAGCAATCGCAGGAGATAAACTGGTACTGTTGAAAATGCAATCAAATGCATTTTTTCTTGGGCTTGAAAAATTGCCTCCGTGATATTAGATAAAGAGAATGGAATAATCATCACTGCCGCAATATAGCAAATTGAGGAAGTTTGTTCGCTATAGGGAAGTAGAAAGACTAATCCGGTCATGCAAATCGACCCAATCAGTCCAAATACCAACTGGAGTAATGTGCCACTAACTAAATAGACTGGAGTTATTTCAGGGCTGCGGGTAAGTTCCCTGGTGAATAAGGTCTTAAAGCCCTGAGAAGCAAGATTTACAAAAATATAATAATAATTAATTGCGAGTAAATACTGTCCCAAAGATTCAGCTCCCAGCGTTCGCGCGATCGCCGCTGTGAGAATGAAAGTTGCAATTCCTTGCGTTAATCTATTTGCTAATAGGGCAATGGAGTTGATAGTTAATTTTCTTTTTTCTGATGCTTGGGACATATTTTAGATAAATATGAAATTAGTCAATTAATGACTATTTATAATTGCTTTGTCTATACATATTTTCAACGCTTGCGCCAAAGATTGGACATAAGGTTCTAACAATAATTTGTGATGGGGAGCTGGTAATGGATAAATTTCGACGGTTCCAGTCACAAGATCTCGCCACCCCAAATCTGGAGAAAAAGCCTGATCTTGAGGCTGGATTTGACACCGAAATAGAGTTAAGTTGCCTGAATAAGTCTGAGTTTGATAATCATCACTAGCTTGAAGATTAGCATCAAAGACGTTAATATATGCAGGAGAAAGAGCATTTTGCCATTGTCCAATCATATATTCTCGAAAACTACCCTTGTAAATCGATCGATATCTAATCCGATCGACCACATATCTAATCCGACCTTTAAAATCCAATAGATAAAGATTGGCTAAATGAATCTTGATGATCTCATCCAATCGTGACGAGCGATATGGGACATATGTCGGGGAAATTCGATCGAGCAGTACGAGTAAAGCCACTTTTTCACCCTGCCGATCGAGCTGTTGGGCAATTTCATACACTACCAATCCAGCAAAAGAATAACCTACTAAATAGTAAGGGCCTTGCGGCTGAACTATTTTCATTTCGGTGATGTAATGTGTGGCCATCGCTTCAACACTGCGAAGTGGTGTTGCTTTGCCATCTAGCCCTAATGATTGTAGCCCATAAACGGGCTGTTCTTGGCCCAAATTATTGGCTAGGCTGTAATACTCTAAAACATTTCCCCCAATTGGGTGAACACAAAATAGCGGTGGTTTGGTACCTGCTGGTTGAATTGGCACTAGTGAAGAATAGGGTGC
>JANNBD010000139.1:0-2354 GCA_031385105.1 Chamaesiphon sp. OTE_78_metabat_374 | reverse complement strand
CAACGGGGGGAACCCCCGTTGGCGAAGCCTCTCCCCCAGGAGAATAAAAACGCCGCTTTTCCAAAAAGTCGGGTTTGTGAATCTACAATATCTCTAAAATTACTTCATGTCATAACCAAACAGATTGGCATCGACTTCATCCAGGTTAATATCTGCCAATCCATACTCTGCCCAACGTTGATCGACTAACTTCGCCATCGCTGGATCGGATTCGAGCTGTTCGCCCCATTCTGAGTCGGTTTCTGGATAAACCTTGGTAGTTGCATCAATCCCCATCCGACTACCCAAACCGACCTTGGGTGTGGCAAAGTCTAGCTTATCAAATGGGGTGTCGGGAATGATAAAGACATCCCGCTGAGGGTCAACCTTAGAACTCATCGCCCAAACGACTTGGCGCGGATCGCGGATATTGATATCCTTATCGACGACGATCACAAATTTGGTATAGGTGAACTGAGGTAGCGCGCTCCAGAAGGCTAGAGCTGCGCGTCTGGCTTGTCCAGGATAGGCTTTATCGATCGCAATTACCGCAGCCTTATAGCTCAATGCTTCCATCGGCAGGAAAAAATCGACAATCTCTGGCACTTGTTGGCGCAGAATTGGCGTGTAGATCCGGTTGAGGGCAATTGCCATCATCGCTTCTTCCTTGGGTGGACGACCGCTAAAGGTGGTCAGGTAGACCGGATCCTTGCGGTGAGTCATGCAGTTGAACCGAATCAACGGGCATGATTTGGACTGGTTGTAGTAGCCCATGTGGTCGCCAAATGGCCCGTCGATCATTTCTTCCCCAGGGGTGATCGTCCCTTCGAGGACGAATTCTGAATCGGCGGGGACTTCGATATCGACGGTTTTACACTTGGCAAGCTTTACGCCCTTCCCACCATAAATTCCCGCGAATAGCCACTCGGATAGATCGATCGGAATCGGCGTGGCTGCTGCCATAATAATCAGGGGATGTACGCCTAATGCGATCGCAATCTCCAGTTTTTTGCCCCGTTCAGCCGCTTTCCGCAGGTGCCGCGCTCCACCCCGAATCGACAGCCACTGCACCGTCATCGTATTTTTGGACTGCAACTGGAGTCGATACACCCCGACATTTGGTGTCCCTGTCTCACAATCTTTTGTGATTACCAGTCCCAGGGTGACGATCTTGCCAGCATCGCCGCTGTATGGGCGAATTAGCGGCAGGCTGTTGAGATCTAAGTCATCCCCTTCAATCACAATCTGCTGACAGGGTGGGAAATAATCTCGGCTTGGTTTCGCCTTGATTACATCAAACAATACTTTACCAAAATCGATCGCTTGGGAGATCTTCTTGGGTGGTTTGGGCTGCTGGAGCAGGGCTAATTTGCGACCCAGATCTTCTAGCTGCTCCGGTTTTTCCATATTCATCGACCAGCAGATTCGCTCTACTGTGCCCATAATATTCACGGCTACTGGATATTTTGCACCTTTAACATTTTCAAATAGCAAGCCTGGGCCGCCACATTGCAGCATTCGATTGGCGATTTCGGCGATTTCCAAATCTGAGTTTACCTGGGTTTTGATCCGCCGCAGTTGTCCCCGTTTTTCGAGTACGTCTAAAAATTCTCTGAAGTCCCCCGCCATGCGATCGCCCTTTGTAAAGTTATGTCTCTATTGTAGAAGAGTTGGGAGTTGGGCGTTGAGAGTTGGGACAACTGCCGCTTGATATTATGTAGAGGCAATCCACGAAGCGGCGGTTTTATTCTGGGGGTTCCCCCCGTTGGCGGAGCCTCTCCGACAGGAGATATAAAAAACCGACAAGATATTGCCTCTACTAGTGGGGCTACTATCTCTACACGGCAAGTTGACCAGTACGGGCTAATTCGCGAATGCTAGTAACGCAGTTCGCACAGCCACAGCCAAATCGACCGATAGCTGCTTGCTGTAGTTGTTTTTCATAACCTTTAGGTGTCAGCATTTCCTCGGAGTGAGTCGGACGGATAGCCTTAGATCGACTGATTGGAGCTGCGGCAAGCTTTGGAGCGCGACTATTTAGACTCGGTGCTGGCAGTGCCTCACTAGGCATTCCGAATAGCGTGGTGGCGAGGATAGACCCCGAACAAGCCAGCATTGTCAATTTACGATCAATTGTCATTTGTGTTCTCTGATAAAGTGCTGATGCAACCTTATGGTTCCCACAACATTGATAATCATTATCATCCGTGTGTTATGTTAATAGGGTTTCAATTTATCTTCACAGTTCATGGATCGGTATCCCATCTGCTTAGTGACAGGGCCATGCGGTTCTGGCAAAACTACCTGGATTCACCAGCAAATCACTACCAGCACCGAGCCTAGTGCTTATATCTGCTTGGGTGCAGATACGACCC
>JANNBD010000088.1:0-4067 GCA_031385105.1 Chamaesiphon sp. OTE_78_metabat_374 | reverse complement strand
CTTTTAAGATTAACAATTTTCGCCTACTTCCCACCCTCCACCCTCTACCCTCTACTCTCTACTCCCTCTTCGATTCGTTGCAGCCAAATAGTTGCAGCAGCGGCGACATTTGGTTGACTATCTTTAGCGAGATACTTGAGTGCGGAAATACTTTTGGGCGTGGGTAATTGTCCGAGTGATTCAGCCAATCTTTGGCGAACCAGCCAGTCTTCAGAATCAACAAATAATAATAGTCGATCGATTGCCGCAACTGCTTTAATCTCGCCTAATGCCGCAATTGCTGCTTGTTGGAGCACAATTTCTGGCGAATCTAGAGCACGCATCAATACATCAAAAGCGCGCGGATCTTTGAGGTTGCCGAGGGATACCGCCGCGCTAAACCGCACCAGCCAATCAGTGTCTTCATAAAATGCGCGGACTAATGCTTCAAAGGCGCGAATATCTTCGAGGTAGCCGAGGGCACCTGCGGCATCGGCACGAATGCCATAATCTGGGTCATTAGCAAGGATCTCGATCAAAATCGGGTAAGATTCTGGTGTAGCTTTGACTCCCAGTGCAAATACTGCCATCGATCGCAATTGTAAGCTTTCATCATTGAGCACTTTTTTGATCAATGGTAGGGCGACATCAGCCGGAAAATCTCGGAGTGAAGCTATTGCTACCATCCGATCTCGTAGATCTGGACTTTCCAACTGTGTAGCTACTGAAGCTATCTCTGCTGGTTCTCGTTGGCGTAGCTCTTGCTCTGGAAGATCGCTCATATACTTTTTATTCTGCTTTATCCCTATATTGTAACAAATTTTATTGTTTTAATTACTAGACAGTCGGACTTCGCTCAATTCTGCATTGTCGCCAACGCGAATAGTGAACGAAGCCAAATTGAACTCTCAACTCCCAACTTCCCCCCGATTGCCATCCATGTCTAGCCATATCGACTCAACCTATCTGTGTCAACTCACCGCTGCCCAAATCAAAGAAATTCTGGTGCTAGAGGGAGTATCAATCGAACAATATCAACCGCAGCTACATCGATGGCTGACAATCGCGCAGCTACCAGATCTGGGACAATTAAGTCTAAATTTAGAACCGGAAAAAGCCCAAGAAATCGATCGTAGATTGCAGCAGCGAGAGATTGTCGAATTTACAGCGATGACGACGGTGATGAGCATCGATATTTGCGATCGATATGTGTTTATTCCCTTACTAGAACAGCCAGATCTCTACAGCAATAACCAGAGTGAATTGTGGGGCAGAATTTGTCTGCGGGGAACGGCTCACAGTATTTGGAGCGATCAAGATTTGTCTTGGGTGCAAGCTTTAGGACAGCAATTAATGGCTGCGATGAATTTGTTGGCAGAATTTACTGTGACTGAACCGACAGTTGTTAGTTCGGCACCCTTATCATATCTGGCAGAATCGATCGAACGAATTGATCAATTGGAGCTAATTTGCCAGAAAAAGGATGATTTCATCAATAATATTGCTCACGATCTGCGGGCACCACTGATGAATATTAAAATGGCGATGCGAATGTTGAGAATTAGTATGAGAACAGACACCGAACTTACCAGCTTGTTGTCGGGACATCCAGCCGAAAGATATCTAGCAGTACTAGAACAAGAATGCGATCGCGAAGTAGAATTGATTAATAATATTTTAGATTTACAGCGGTTGGAAACTACGCTAGCTGAAAAAAAAGGCGCGACAAATTATCAAACTAATTTTGAATTAATCGAGCTAGAAAGTTGGTTATCAACAACGATTGAATCATTTGCTTGTAGTGCTGAAGAATGCCAGCTAAAAATTACTACGTCGATTACCAATTTAGTGCCAGCTATTCTGACAGACCGAGTTTATCTGACCAAAATCATGACGGAGTTATTAAATAATGCTTGTAAGTATACCTGTGCTGGTGGCGATATTTTGGTGTCGATCGATCCCAATCCCCAACTAGAACTACTGACAATTGAGATTAGGAATCAAGCCGAAATCTCTGCACAGCACTTGCCGTACCTCTTTGATAAGTTTTATCGTATTCCTGGCAATGAGCGATCAAAACAGGGCACTGGCTTGGGATTATCTTTAGTCCAAAAACTAGTAGAGCAATTGAACGGAAAAATCAACGTTATCAGCAGTAATGGCTGGACAGAATTTACTGTTAATTTACCAATTAAGATCGGGAGTTAGGCTTCACACTTGAGGACACACCATCATGAGAGCTAACAACCATAACTCCTAATCTAACTGTCAATTAAAACTCAAACCCCAGTCCAATGTTTGTACCATTCACATCACCAAAATCAGTGTTGTAACTAGCAACGATCGCAATCCCATCATAGAGATTGATATCAACACCAATAGTGCCTAACAAGCCAAACTTGTCACCTTGAGCAGTGCCGCCTCTGGAGCTAAATTGCACCCCACCACCAGCGTGAAAAGTGAGCAACGGATTCCGTTCAAATGGCTCTTTGTCACCGAGAGCAAAATCATAGGTAATAGGCACACGAACTACTGTGTTCTGACTCCCAAAGACCGCTGATGGGCGAATCGAGTAATTTTCGGAAAATGGGAATCTGCTAACTACCCCAAAATTAGTGGAACCATTCCCGATTCCAATTGCTGGACCAACGTAATTTTGGGGAATTCTGGTCGGATAGCCACTACCTGTATCTTGGATGCTTGGTGATGGCGGAGCTTGGGGCGAAGTTCCAGGCAGTTCCGATTGGGCGATTTGCAGTTTTGGGGCAGCTTTGAGATCGGGGCTAGTTTTAGGTGCTTGATTTTTCCAATTCGAGTTGGCAAGTTGAATTGGCGCAATTCTAGCTGTTGGCGTTGCACTAGAATTAGTTTGAGTGACTGGGGTCAAATGATGCGGTTGTGAGACTGGAGTTGTATTGATAGGTGGGATCATATCGGGTGCTGATTACTCCTTGAGAGATTGGTGATGTGACTTAACTACTGACAATCGAAATCCTAGTAAGGACTTAGACTGGATAATTGATTATATAGTTTCCTTCAGTGAAATCCCCTCACTCGAATGTCTCGATCTCAGACATGGCTGTTGCGAGTAAATCAGAGATAAATGGGAGAATATGCCGATTTTGACTATTGGTGGTGCCTTCGGTAAAGACGATTAGTAAGTATGGTTGTCGGTCTGGCAATTCGATATAGGCGGCATCATGGCGCGTCTGGGATGTCCAACCTGCTTTTGACCAAAGTTGACTCTCAGGTGGTAAACCTGCGCCTAGAAAGCCATTTACCTGATTCTCCTCCCCTGGATCGGCGGTGACTCCAGCCAAGCTGAGATCTCGCTGAAGTAGCTGCATCATTTGGCTCGATCGATCGCTGCTGACAGCCGCACCACCGACGATACTGTGCATTAATCGCGCTACTGCATCGGTGGTTAACATATTCCGGTTTTCCCGCATTTCTCCCACAAACATCCGCTCTCGACCGTAGGGGCCTTCATTCCAAGGCTTTTGATTGACGTTAATCGGATCTAATTCTGGCCAGCCCAGGGATTGATAATAACGGTTAATCAGATTGCGCTGGGCTTTCCAGGTGGTAAATGGCCCAGGCGAAAGTTCTGGCCCGCTGGTAGTCCCTGTAAGGGTATCAACAACTAGGCTGGTCGCATCATTAGTAGAATCTACGATCATATCGCGCATGGCTCGATCGAGTTCCGCCGAAGGTTCAGCCATGCCTTGCTGAAGCCACTCGTGCATCGCTAACAAGTAAAATAACTTGACAATACTTGCGGGATAAATCCGCTCACTACCCCGATAGTTGCAGCCCCTGACTGGATATTTCCACAATTCATCCGCCGTAATCGCTCCACCAGTATTAACCGGAATTGGTTGATCGTAAACTAGCCAAGTTAGCGCAATTTGGTCGCGAGTTAAGTCGGGAAATTTAGCCCAAGTGCTGGCTAGAGCTTGTTCGGCGAGGGTGGCGAGGATTGGATTTGATTGATAGAAATGCATGTCTAGGGAATGGTGGATAGTGGGTAGCATAGATCTAAGGGTACCCATGAAGGGCACCCCTACAGGTAACTTGTCTGGGGGTGC
>JANNBD010000084.1:0-3495 GCA_031385105.1 Chamaesiphon sp. OTE_78_metabat_374 | reverse complement strand
AAACGGTAGAGAAGTTTATGCTGTCAATTAATCTTCGATAGCTTTTCTATCACTTTATCGAGTTCGCGATCGTCATCAGGATAGGGATATTCATAGCCAGGAATCTCTAGCCACCGATCTTTTTGATCTGGATGTATATATTCAATTCGATCGTCTATCAAGATGGTTTGATCGATCTTACTGTGGGAAATGAAGGATAAATTTTTATATGTACCATGCCAATTAATATATTCTAGATCTACGAACCAAGCTGGAACATCACCCGCTTCGGCTAATGTTCTGGCTATTGATCGAAAGCGGACTTCATTAACAGCAGTAAAGATGACCAATCGATCAAATTTTTGGTGACAATATTCTAAGAATGTAAATAATCCAGGTCTAGGAAATTGACTGACAGCATTAGAAATCAAGGTTCCTTCTAAATCTAATGCGATCGTCAATTGTTTTTGCTTTTCTCTACTCAATTAAAATCACCAATTTTAAATAGTTAGTAAAATCGATTCTGCTAAGAATAGTATTGTTTGAGAATATTTTCAAGGATTTTGCATAATCAACCAGTTGTGTTGATGAAGATGGTTCCACGCAGTACGAAGGTGGCTGACTTTGAAGATATTCCGCTTGCGTTCGCTCCATTCTTGAACTAATTCGATCGCTCGATCGCAGTCAATCGCAGCTTGTGGATCTTCTTTTGTGACCCAGTGGACTGTTGCTAGCATTTCCATTCCGTAGGGAGTTTCAAAGCCAGTAATCAGGTTACTAACACGCTCTAAATGTGAATGCGATTCCTCACAATCTAATAGAAATGCCTGCGCTTCTTCTCTTCCTGCGGGTAAAACAGAGATTTGAGAGTTTTGGGATCGATCTCCATAACCTTTGATAAAATGCCCTTCGATCGCTTGAAGTACATGATTCAGGTTGTCAGCGTAAGGCCCGTACTGGTCTTTCTGATAACGTAGTTTCAATGGTTCGCCAGCTTCTTGCAGGAAGTAAGCAAGTTTCTGAATCTCTAATTTGGTGAGACTGTAACCTGGAACGCCATATAAGTCTAATAATCGAACGAATAAGGCACGAGCGCGGGTCATATTCGCCTTTTTAGTGCCGACTTTCATTTGGTCAGCAGCAGGTGCGCCGCTAGGTTCAAAGATGATTACCTTCACTTCTGGTAAATTCTCAAATGCTTTGAGGATCAGGGGCTTAACATCATTCCAATCCAATCCACCATTACCACAGCCAAGAGGTGGAATGGCAATCGATTCTATCCCCAGCCGTTGAACATCTGTTGCTAATGCTTTTAGTCCAGACTGAATATCCTCCATCCTCGATGGTTCTTTCCAGTGGCGTTTGGTGGGGAAGTTGATCGCATAGCGGGGGAAAAGCTTACCCGTTGAGACGATGAACATCTCTCCTGGCTTGACTTCCTTTGCTGTGCAAGCCTTTTTGTACTCTTTGAAAACTTCAGGAAATACCTGTTTGAATTGCAAAGCAATACCTTTACCCATTACGCCAACACAATTAACGGTGTTAACGAGGGCTACAGCATTCTCATCTAGGATGTTGCCTTGCTTAAATTCAATCATAATCGCCGCCTTGTTCTGTACTAATGTACTAATGTAGATATTCTATCAATTAATTAGTAATACCAACTAGAGTAAACCCTCACAGGGGGACAGCAGTTAACATTTTGCAACAATTCTTCAACTTTTCCTCTCATTTGAGAGTTAATTACACCAATCTCTTGAATCAGATGCCACGGACAAAATTGATAGACCAGAAATTCAGCCTGTCTACGCCGCTTTCTATCGCCATCTTCATCTGTATCAGCCCAGTAGTTTGTTTTCATCACACTCCAGTCAATTGCATCATCTAAAGCATTTAGATCGTTGTAGAAAGATGAGTATCCCATGATGGCATGACCATCGGTAAATGCGAACTCGATTCCTGTCGATAAAATGGATTCAGCCTCACAGACAAAATAAATGACTGGATTTTGACCTTCTTGATAACCTGCTACATGGCCCATCTTAATGCTGTAGAGCATTGGAGATCGTGGGGCAAAATAGAAAGGTACATAATCATGCAACACTCCCTTTGCACCGCAGGGAACCTGAACAGTAGCTCTTCTATCTTGAATGCTTTGATGGGCCATATCTGCATAGTTAATCTGTTGCCGATCGAGTGTGTTCTTAGCCATCAATCCCCCAGCATCAATAATCGATTGTAGATTTCGGAGATGCGTTATGTGATAGATAGAGGTAGGCATCAGAATTCTGGCTACTATGACAGGTTGGAGATTAGCAATTTGTGAAGGTTGAACTTTGCTAACGATCTACTCAACTTATAAGCACTTCTCGTTTTAGGAGATAACAGAAACAAATTTTATTTAGGTGAAATTTATTTTCCATCGCGAGCTTCTATAGCTTTCAACTTATTTTCAGGAAGTTTTTTGAATATCTCCTCAATTTTCCTAGGCTCGGTAATCATCTTTTCAACAATGAAATTTACAAGCCCAAATAGCTGACTAACAGTATTACGATCGTCATTGAGGTCTAGCGTCCCCGGATGAACGGCTTCGTTTCCAATAACTCGTAGACTATCTAAAGCCTTTTGTACTTCTGAAGGAAGTCCTGCTTTGACAAGAGCTTTAATATCTGAATTTATGTCTTTTCCTGACTGCCCCAAATGAGCGCACAGCTTTTGGATCGCTAGTCTCAGTAAAGCTGCTGAACCTCTTGGCGATAAATTTAATATCGATCTAGCTTCCTCATAATCGCACTTTATTTCTTCTGGGAGATCTTCGCTCGGTGGCTCCACTGATAAGTTTAGAGGAAATATAACTTTCTCACCAAACCATATAGTAGGAAATCTACAATGCTCACAGAGTGAAATACTGAACCTGTTGTCCTGTATTGGCACTTGCATATCGTATCTATTAATCATCGGCGAACCAGTCATGAGATACCAATGCTGCTTGGTAAAAACATGACAGTCTACACAATTAAATGCTTGCCCACCGAAAGAGGGCATAATGTACTTGCCGTTCAATTCTGCACTCCATATTTTACAAATAACTATTAATTAGAATGATTAAATTCACTCTAAATATCTGATTTGAGGTGTTCAGATTAACTGGTAATTAAAATGTTGGATAGATCTACATATCCACCCAACAATCAACAATTAACTACTCCTGACTATAGGCATCCATCGGCAGGCAAGAACAGACCAAATTCCTGTCCCCATAAGCCTGATCGATCCGTCCTACTGCTGGCCAGAATTTATAATCCTGCAAACCAGCTACAGGGAACACCGCTTGCTCACGACTGTAGGGACGATCCCAATTAGCATCAACTAGATCGACGATCGTGTGTGGGGCATTTTTGAGGGCGTTATTTTGTTTGTCCACATTGCCGATTTCGATCTCGCGGATCTCTTCGCGGATGGCGATCATCGCATCGCAAAAGCGATCGAGTTCCACTAATGATTCGCTTTCTGTGG
>JANNBD010000033.1:0-2528 GCA_031385105.1 Chamaesiphon sp. OTE_78_metabat_374 | reverse complement strand
GTTCATTGTGGTCGATTAATTCGCGGATCAGATGCAGAGTTGTCCCGACATCGCCCTGGCGAATGGCTGCGGCTAGTTGCAGGCTATTTTGAGTATTGGCAACTACTAGACTAGATACCATCACTCGATCGATCTGCTGTCCTTCACCACCTGCGAGGAGCTGGAGTTTATCTAATTCTAGATACAATTGACGGGTATTATTTCCGACTGATTCTGCTAGGAGTTGGACTGCATCGGTTGTGATTTTCAGTCCCAATTCTTTGGCGACAATTTGCACCCGCTGGCTCAGTTCTGCTGTTTTCCAGGGCGGAATTAACCCAAATTCCTGAACGTTGGCATATTTCTGAATTGTCTTGGTTGATTTTAATCTACCGTCTGGTTTATTTTTGCTAGTCAATAGCAGTACTGTCGTCGCCGGAATCTGGGGGAGTGTCCGCTCCAATTCAGCGAGTAATGCTTCTGAACATTGCTGCATTACCGTTGTATCTGCCAACCACACCACCCGCTTTCCCGATCCAAATGGCGGAGTCATCGCGGCATCCAGTGCCGACATCACTGCACCTTCCCGTTCTGGGGTAATCTTCTCATAGTTAAAACTCGTCCAAGCCGGATCGAGCGATGACTGTTGAATCGCCGTTACAGCTCTAGCGATTGAAAAATCATCATCACCCCAATAAAGAATCACAGTCATTGAATTTGTCGATCGTAAATACTCACATCTTATCCCAATGCATGGGTACTATTACTGCGATAACATGAGGGCAGGCACAAGACCACGCCCCTACAGGTTAATTGTGTAGGGGCGTGGTCTTGTACCCGCCCTAGATCTACACTAATTACTAGTTCTGCTTAACCGCAACAGGAACTCCTTGCTGCTTGGGCTTTACGGGATTGAGACTGCGAAAATACATGCTGCCGATCGAGAGGACAAAGCTAATATAGCCGATCGCCTGCACCAGATAAAGCTTATCGGTGTAACCAAACATCGCACTCAATAACAAGCCAGGAAAATTGTCCTCTGGCAAAATTTTAGTCGTATTCCAGACCATTCCACCTAGATTACAGGAATGTACTTTGGTAAATTTCTCGTAGAAAAAGCACATTCCGGCTGACTGTCGATCGCTTTGAGCTAAAGTTGAGATCGCTGTATCAAAGTGTCCCAAAGACGATACCACTAAACCCGACACGATCAGCAACAGTAGCACACCCATCACCTGAAAAAAGCGGCGGATATTAATTTTGACTCCCCACTTAAACAATAACGCGCCAATCCCCGCCGCTACCGTCAATCCAGCCGCCGAACCTAGGGATGGAATCAATCCCTGCTGAAACTTGGCGACAATAAACAATACGGTTTCAAATCCCTCGCGCAAGATCGCCACAAATACTAGTGTGAATACACCCCAACCAGCATTTGTTGCCATCGCTCGATCGATCGCGCCTTCAACCTGCGCCTTCATGAATCTAGCTTGCTTGGTCATCCAGATTAGCATCCAACTGAGCATGACGATCGCCACCAGCCCAAAGATTGCTTCTAGAAACAGCTCTAGTGTCGCCGCATAGGGGTTTTGGGACTGTGACAATGCTTGAGCTGCTTGGGATAGAACTACGCCCACGATGCCACTGGCTGCCACCCCTGCGGCAATGGCTGCATACACCCAGATGTTCAAATGGCTCTGTTTTGCTTTTTTGAGACAAGCAAGCACGATACCGACCACGAGGGCGGCTTCTACCCCTTCTCTGAGGGTAATTACAAAAGTCGGTATGGCTGAACTAAAATCCACTATCTTGATTCCTGGTGATTTGATTTTGCTTGGGTGGTACTCGATCTTACAATTGAAAAAACTTAACCTGTGAATACAGATTAAGTTGCTAAATAGATCCGATTACTTTGCCGCAACAGTAATTACTTTTTGGGTGTTTAGTTCAATTGTTTTTACTAAGCTACCAACTTCGGCAACTGTTTTGACAGGAGCTGCTGGAGGCATTGCGGCTGGCCATGCGGTAGTTAGTTTTTTCATATTATCAACGATGATTTTATGAGCAGCGGGCTGATCTTTTTCCATCCCCGCAGCTATTTCCTTGTACAGCATATTAGCGTAGACAATGAAACCTCTAGAGTCTTGGTATTCGATCGCGGCTTTGATTTTGCCGTCTGTAATTGATGCGCCGTATTCAGAATTAGCCGTATCCAACAATCCATTGATTACTTTGAGTACAAATTTTGGATCTTTTCGTTGAGCCGCTGGCAGTGCGGCAATGGCAGTATCGACAGATGCCATCGATTCTTTAAAATTGGTCGTGACTTTAGTATTATCTTTTGCTCCAGCTTTAACCAAATCCTCAAGGGCGATCAAAGTAGTCTTAAACTCTTTGACTTTGCGCTCGTTTAATTGATCGGCGACATCTGTATAAATCTCTTCAACTGGATGACCGATGTGTGGTTCAGCTTCTTTTGGTTTTTTGAGGTCGAGCAGTTCTTTAGCTACAAACAAGTGACCTTTCATCAGTCCCAATTTGACCATATA
>JANNBD010000003.1:0-20751 GCA_031385105.1 Chamaesiphon sp. OTE_78_metabat_374 | reverse complement strand
GGTTTGCTCACCACCATGTTTGAAGGGGTAACTACCAAACGTGATAAAGCTGAGGATGATAAACTTCCCCTCGAAGAGAAACTTACTCGCCATATTATCGATGGCGAACGGGTTGGATTGGAAGCGAATCTGATGAAAGCGATCGAGAAATATCCACCTTTAGATGTAATTAACACCTATCTTCTCGACGGCATGAAAGTTGTCGGCGAACTATTCGGTTCGGGACAGATGCAACTCCCATTTGTATTGCAGTCCGCTGAAACGATGAAAGCCGCAGTTGCTTTGCTCGAACCCCACATGGATAAAGCCGACGCAGGCGTGAGCAATGCTAAGGGTAAATTCGTAATTGCTACCGTTAAAGGCGACGTACATGATATTGGTAAAAACCTCGTCGATATCATCCTCACCAACAACGGTTATGAAGTAATCAACATGGGGATTAAACAATCCGTCGAAGCGATTATTCAAGCCTACGAAACCCACAAACCCGACTGTATCGCCATGAGCGGACTATTGGTAAAATCTACCGCCTTCATGAAGGATAATCTCGAAGCCTTCAACGAAAAAGGCATCACCATTCCGATTATCCTCGGCGGCGCAGCTCTCACGCCCAAATTTGTTTACAAAGACTGTCAGCAGGTCTATAAAGGGCAGGTAATCTACGGCAAGGATGCTTTTGCCGACTTGAACTTTATGGACGCGCTGATGCCTGCCAAGCATGGCAACAAGTGGGATGATAACAACGGTTTCCTTGATGATGATGGCAACCCGATTAAAGTCGCCGTCGAAGTTGAAGAACCCAGAGAGCAGAAAGAAAGTAACGAGCCAATTGTAATTGATACAGTGCGATCGGAAGCGGTAGGATTGGATATCGACAGGCCAACACCACCATTCTGGGGTACCAAAATCATCAAAGATGAGATCGCCCTCGAAGATCTATTCTGGCACATGGATCTCCAAGCCCTGATCGCCGGACAATGGCAATTCCGCAAACCCAAAGACCAAACTCGCGAAGAATACGACGCATTCCTCGCCGATAAAGTCCACCCAATCCTGGAAGAGTGGAAAGCCAAAATCCTCACGGGTGAATGGCTCGAACCCCAACTAATCTACGGCTACTTCCCCTGTACCGCCGAAGGTAACTCCGTCCACGTCTACGATCCCAGCGTGATCGAGCAAGGCTTAACGCCCCAAACAGCTACCCCCGTAGTCACCTGGACATTCCCCCGCCAAAAATCCCTGCGTCGCCTCTGTCTGGCTGATTTCTTCCGCCCCCTGTCAGAGAATAAATTCGACGTATTCCCGATGCAAGCCGTAACGATGGGCGAAGTCGCCAGCGAGCAAGCCCAAGTGTTATTCAAAGCCGATAACTATGCCAACTATCTCTACTTCCACGGCATGGCTGTCCAAATGGCTGAAGGTTTAGCCGAATGGGGACACGCCCGCATCCGCAAGGAGTTGGGTTATGGGGATCTAGAGCCTGATAATATTCGCGATATGTTGGCGCAACGCTATCAGGGTTCGCGGTATAGTTTCGGCTATCCAGCTTGTCCGAATGTGGCGGATCAGTTGCAGCAGTTGCAAATCATGGGTACCGAGCGGATGGGGATGACGATGGATGAGAGCGAGCAGCTATATCCTGAGCAGTCTACGACTGCGTTGATTGTTTATCATCCGACTGCTAAGTACTTTAGTGCTTAGAGTTGATTTTACTTGATGATTTACGGATTAATGTAAATGATATTTTTTAAAGTCCTTTAGCAATGGAGGACTTTTTTTTATTATTTAGGTTGGAATTTCAAAAATATTTATTTGTACTTTTCACGACTAGCTCCCAAATAATCTAAATGTTTTTTAATAGCCATTATCTCAGGATCGAAAATAAAACTTGGATTTGGAGAATGCTTCTTGTTGTAAACAGAAGATAAGTCGAGATCTTTCCAAGAAGTAAGAACTAGATCGTACTGATCTATTGAAATCTCAAATGGCTCCCAAATTAGCCCACTCCCCTGACCACCACCAGCAGATCCTCTAACCAGCACTTCATTTAAAGCATCTCTAGAAATAACGATTAAAGAAGTTTTTAAAGGAGTTTTAGAGAAATACAGTAGGTAAGGGACATCGAGAATGAAGCGAAAAAGTGGGTTTTTCTTATTCCAATTCCAAAAACTCAGGTATTCGGTTTGTTTGTATTTGATGAGGCTTGTATTTTGATATTTACTGGCTAAAGATAAAAAATTCATAGGATGGGCAAAATCACAAAAAATAATTAAGTGTCAGCACTAGTTTTCTTGACTAATCCTAACTATCGACAACTCCATCTATTATGCCCAATTGTTCGATCGATATTGATGCTCGATCGTGTTTGGGCTGGTGTTCGATCGATTTGGGGCTGGTGGGATCGATCGTGTTTGGGGTGATGTTCGATCGATTTGGTGGTGGTGGGATTGATCGTTTTATCTTTGGATTCGATCGATTAAAATATGAATGTACTCCAGGTCTAGAGCTATGAGTCCACAATTACAGCAAATACTGACTGATATCGATCGCTTATCCGCAACAGAACGAATAGAAGTACTGAGCCATATGATCGAATTGATGAAACAGAATCTCCCCGTTGAATCAGACGAATCAATCGATCCAGATATCGGGCTGGAAGTCAAGCCAGAAGTCATCGAACAGTTATTAGCGATTCGTCAGAGCAAGAGTCCAACTCTGACAACCGATGAGGTGAAACAGCGTCTGGGCTTAGGATAAAATGAGCTATACCATCGAGTACAAACCATCATCCCTTGAAGATCTCAAACAAATCAATCGCCAAATTCAATCTCGCATCATTAAAAAGATTATTTGGTTAGCAGAAAATTTTGAGGACATCGAGCCGCTAACTCTGAGTGCAAACTTAGCAGGTGCATACAAATTACGAGTGGGAGACTACCGAATTATTTACGAATTTAATGAAGTGGATGAGAATATTACTATTTTAAAGATTGGGCATCGTAGTGAAATTTATGGATAAATATCGATCAATCTGGTACTGGTAGGATCGATCTGGATATTGTCTGGAACTTTGATTTATCGGATTAAGAGATGGACTATGATTTATCCCTGGAAATAATCATAGTCTAGCCAGAAATCATTCTCATCATAGTTCGGGACAGATTGATTTAGATCAGGGTGATTAGGCTTTGTGTATGTCGGTGTATGTCGATCGATGGGTGTTGGTGCGTTGGGGTAGCCTCCGCTTTGTGGAATCGATCTGTTTTGGATTCGATCAATTTGGTGGTGGTGGGATCGATCGGTTTGTCTTTGGATTGATATAATAGACATAGCGACTAAAGTAGAGTATCTGATATGAGTACTAGATTAGAAGTTCAGTCGGCGATCGAGCAATTACCCAAAGGCGAAATTCGCGATCTGTCAAAGTGGCTGCAAGACTATCTCGATGAAGAATGGGATCGAGAGATTGAAGCAGACTTTGGAGCGGGAAAGCTCGATCGTCTAATTGCCAAAGCAGAGTTAGATATTGCCAATAATAATGTGAGAAATCTAGATGAAGTCCTCGACAACCTCTGACTTTTGGCAATCCTATCGAGAATTGTCGCCAGCCATGAAAAGACGGGCAAAGAAAGCTTACAAACTGTGGCAAGAAAATTCACTTCACCCCTCTTTGCATTTTAAGAAAGTTGGTAAGAAGCTTTGGTCTGTTCGGATTAGTGGTGGATACCGTGCATTAGCATTGAAAGAAGGTGACGATTATTATTGGATCTGGATTGGCGAACATAACGAATATGAGCGATTTTTGAATTAATTAGCTTGATCGATTTTGGTATGATGCAAGGGTGATATTAATGTCTGGAACTTTGATTTATCGGATTAAGAGATGGACTATGATTTATCCCTAGAAATAATCATAGTCTATCCAGAAATCATGCTCATCATAGTTCGGGACAGATAGATTTAGATAAGGGTGATTAGGCTTTGAGTATGTCGATCGATGAGTGTTGGTTAGATCGATCAATGTCAGACACGCAATAGCGATCTATACTAAACAGTAGCAGTACTTAGACAAACGCTCATGAATACTAAAGAGCTAATCGTTAGCGAAGTAGAATCAACATCAGAAGACCTATTAGCTGAAGTGCTACAGTTTGTTAAATCTATTAAACGTCAACATCCCGTATCGAGCGCAACAACAGCACGTAAACGCATACCCAATTTAGAGCAGGGTAAAATTTTCATGAGTGATGATTTTAACGAACCACTCCCCGATGCTTTTTGTTTGAGAGTAGAGGATTGAAAGTCATTCTGGATACACAAGTATTAATTTGGTGGGCAAATGATGTATCGAATATTAACGATAATTAACCGTGCGATAAAAATATCCTTCTAAGTGAGTAATTGTTGAACATTTTAAGCTAAAATCAGCCAGCAATAACTCAACTCTCTGCTGTTCTATTTGTCTTTCATCCATGTTTAGTCGAAATCAATACCCAGCAGAATCGCCATAATAAATACGTTCGACTAAATTAACCACTGCATCTATCCGATCGGATGTTAAGAGATCGAGTGGTGATAAACCTCGCCACTCAATTAGTGGTTCTCGCAACCATCTTTGAATTTCTGAAATATTGCCATCAGTAAGTTGCCACAGCATTTTGAGGGCATACAATAAAGGTTGAAGTCGATTGATTACCACAGTCGAAGGATGAACTCTTTCGATCGTGCGGATGTCCCGTTGACTGATTTTCGCTAATTCTCTATGGCCAATGTCCATGAATGTAGCTAGTTTTTTCAAGCTCAAATCCCGACCGTCATAAATGGGTAAGAGTGGTTCGGCTTGAAGTAGAGATGATGCGCTCATAGAAACTTTGACATTTGATATACTGTCCAATATATCAAATGTCGTTAAGAATGACGAGAAAATGTCGTAACTATTGTCAGAAAGTCGATATCATCCTTACCAACAAAGAAGAATGGCTCGAACCCCAACCAATAATTATTATCGGTGTAATAGGACTAGGACTTTCGCTCTTGTTCGGTGTATTTCATGCGTTCATGACAATGGTACCTGGTATACCTGCTGCTTTAAAACAGGCACAAGAAATGATGAAGATTGCAGCTTGGTCACAATTCTTTTTCGGTGCGATGATTGCATTTGGTATTTACAACAATTGGCGCAGATAATTTGTGTTAATTAGTTTTGTAGGACGGATAAACCTTTCAGAAATCATTCTAATCACAGTTCAGACCATATAATATTAATGTTCATCTTTTTGGTTGCGATCGCGTAACTACAAGAGCAAATAATTAATTTGCATAAGTAACGCTTGCTGCGACTTCATTTAACCAAGCGTCTTGACTGAATGCATAGGCAATTCCAATCCCAGCAAAAGCATTTGCTACAAAACTCTTTTCAGTAGACTTATAATTGATATGATTTGCGATCGACCAAATAAACACCGAAAGTCCAAATACAATTAATAATGTGATCGTAAATGTCAGTGCTAAAATCTGACTATCGCCTTGTTCGGCATTTGCGACCCATATTTTTGACCAGTGAGAGGCAATTTTCCAGACAAAGACTCGACTGGCTGTACAGATATAGGCACCACAAAAGTAGGCAATGATTCCAGGTATGTATTCGAGAAGACTGGGTTTAGACATAAGAATTAGGGAATATAGTCACCATCAGCAACCAAAGAACGATTATTTGTGGTTTAATCGGTAATTGTACTTACATGCTAGTATTCCCAATGTATGAGCTATTATCGCCATCGATCGCGTTCTAGGTCGTAAATAGCTTTTTCCCAATGCCAATCGGCAGATTTATCTGGATATCGGAGCCGAGATTGTTGAATCAATCGATATGCTATTTTGTGTTTACCACCCAAGAGTTTTAATAGCTTGCGCTCTAACTGTGCCTGTCGCGGTCGAAACTGGCGATTGGGGTTGTTTTGCCCACCAAAACTAATCTTGTCACGTTGCTGCCAGACAAGCACTAGTAAACATACTCCCAGTAAGATCGCAGCACCAGTCATAAATTAAATGTTGATGTTTTAGATTAGATACTAATGCCATGAGCATATTAACTTAAGATATCAGTATTCTCAATCCGTGGAAATACTGATATCCTAATTAATTACTTATTATTCCAAATATTCTGCCAAAATGGACTATTTGGATCAGATTTAGGTGGTACAGTTGGAAAATCAATCTTGCTATTAATATCACGAATACTCCATCCAGTTAGATTTGCAAGGTTGCTCGCTGCTTTTTCTAACCGTGGGCGGAGTGCTTGTTGATATTTTTTACCAGCATCACAACTAAGATTGCCTTTGAATGGATGATTCATCACATAACGACCTTGAAAATTCTCTTGATTACCAGTTTCTTGAAACATTAGATCTTCAGGGAATTTATCACGGGTGTACCGCACATGAATGCGGGTAATAAAAGCATTGCTAGCAGGCATCGGACGGCGGAATGAAGGATTTATATTTCTAGGCAAATCTTCGCTATTGTTTCCCCAGAATACGCCTGCCTCTTTGAGTTCTGCTGGTGTTGGTGGTTCACTCGAACAAGGATCGCAGTTGCCAGTATCCCAGGCATATTCGAGGAAAGCGACTTTTTTCTGTTCGCGCTCATATACTTTTTGAAAAGTTGCTTTGTAAAAGCTACCAAATTCTGACTTAACATATTCAGGGATTTCTGTACCAGTCGGGATTTTGACTGTCCGATAATTCGTCAGCTCGGCACGTCCTTTGGGCGAGAGAATATAAACTACCAAATCTTGTTCACCACGAGAATTGATCATGCCTAATCGAATCGGCAGCATAAATTTAGGTGACTGATAGGCAATTTGAAGCGGACGCAATACTTTTTCACCAGTTTTTTTAAATTCTTTAATATCTATTTTAGCAACAAAGAATTTTAGCTTTTGTTTGATATATGGACTGAGTAATTGACTTGCACCTTTAGGGATATTATAACCGCTTCGCTGCAACCATGTTTCTAGTCCGTCCGATTCTTTAGCACTGAGAATGACAATTTCATATTCATTAACTTTGAACCGATCTTCGACTGTTACCCCTAGTTCGGCATTAGATTTTCTCGTCGTTGGCGCAGGTGCCGATTGTGGCCTGCGAACACGGCCAGCCAGATTATCAAAATCACCTGCTTCCGCAGTTGAACAAGGATCTGGATCGAAATATTCAACTAGTCTTGGTTGACTAAATGCATCTAATTTATTGATCGCTGATCGCTTACCGATATGCACTTGTGCTCTTTTGATCGCCACTGGAACAGGCACTACCATCGCAAAATCTTTGACCGCACCTTGAAAGTCATTTGCCATCGTTAGGATGGTTTTGTCACCATTTCGGGCAATTACTACTTGGGAAGCTTTATTAAATAACTTGGCATCGGCACCACCGACATAAAAGCCACAAAAAGCGATCGCTTGAGTCGCACAAGCCATGACGAGAATACATGCAAGGCAGAGACTAATAATGATTCTAGATATTTTCATGTTGATTATTTCCTGAACTTGCATACCAACTAAATTGAGGTGCTGTTCTGATTTTATCGAGTAAAATTGTCAGCGGTGAAATTGTAAATAGAGCAATAAATATTGCTTCATTAATATAAAGGTAATTACGCAATACAAACGCTAATCCAGCGATCGACATCGACCAAATAATTCGAGCCGATCGATCGTTGGGGATCGATCGCGGATCGGTAATCATAAATAACGTAAATAACAATAGCGAACCGCTCATTAGTTTGTGCAGCGACACATCCCACGTCCAGCCCAGCCAGATATTTCTACCAAGTTCTAGTCCAGCATATGTAACAAAGAACGTGAGACTCGTATCCCATCTGCCTACTCGTTTGAGTACTATTCCTCCCAGCCCAGCAAATAACATTAAATACCACCAATCATCTCCCCATTGCCCTGGCGAAATCCAGGCATCAGGAGTTAGCACTAGAGCTGTAATAATTCCAAAATTAGCTGGATTAAACCAATGTTTATTACCATGAGTAAAGATAAATTTGCTAGCGATCGCTAGCACAGCAGCCAGAATCATCGTACTTATTTGATCGGCACGTAATAGCAGTGATAATCCCAAGCTAGTAATTAGGGCACTTTTGAGTGAGAGTAGCGGATTTTCAGCAGATTTAAGTAAAACTGTTAGGGCTAGCTGAGTCAGGCAACATGTTATGATTAAAGTTAGAATCAATTCTGGTCTGATCGACCAATCTCTAGTCGTAATCCCTAACCCTAAAAAGGCAGCTAAAAAAACGATCTGATAGTCGCGTGGATCGATAAACATACTATTGATCGATGATGATGTAATTCAAGATACAAGCTTTGGCGATCGAGTTCCCCAGTTATGATAGATAACTTTAAGATTCCAGTTTTGCAGATAACTAGCTATGGATGAAATAAAACAGGTAAACAATAATGCAGCCGGAGAAAATCATTCGGCGCACTTCCCAAGCTTGAAACGAATGCGCCAACTGAGTCAATTACTTGATGGTGCAATTGTGATTCCAGGTACTAAGCAGCGCATTGGAATCGATCCAATTTTGGGGCTGATTCCTGGTGGTGGCGACACAGTGAGTGCGGCATTGTCTGGATATATTATTGTTGAAGCAGCCAGAATGGGTTTGCCCCGTAAAGCACTAGTGCAGATGGTGATGAATCTAGTCATTGATACAGTAGTCGGCTCGGTGCCAGTGGTGGGCGATATTTTTGACGTGGTTTCCAAAGCTAACTTACGCAACATGCAAATTGTCGAAAGTCATGTCAGCGCACCATTAGTTCGCACTAAACCCGATCGATTATTTATTGGTTTATTGATCATCGGCTTAATTATCTTTGCCTTAGCCGTGGGTATTGTCACCGTCGCCATCTGGAAATTCGTATTGAATCTAATCTGAGTAACCGATCGTCCTCGCAATGGTTGCGGTAAAATTTAGATATCAAACTTCTTTTCAATTGATCGATCGATATGGTAGAAGAATCCTCAGAAAGTGTAGTCCCAGCAGCTAAAGCTAAGTCCGCAGGGAAAAAAGCGAAACCAGCCGCCACCGAAGCCAGCGTCCCTGTGACTGACACTCCAATTTCTGATACCGCCGCAGCTAGTTCAGAAGTAAGTCCGCCTAGTGCCGAAAAAAGCGTTCCCCCCAAGAAGGAAAAGCCTCCCGCCGTCGAAGCCAAGCCCTTTGTAGAGTTTATCGAGCAAGACTATCTACCCGCGCTGACTCAAGCCCTCACCGAGAAGGGAGTCACCGATCTTCATGTCTCTCTAGAGCAAGCCAAAATCGCTGTCAAGGGCTTTGAAACGGCACCAGCTTGTAGTCAGGTAGTTGGTAGTTGGGCTGATGGTAAACGTCAATTTAACATCTACTTCTTTGAAGATAATATTCAGGGTAAACGGGCGATTTCCTGTGTCGATCGAGCTACTAAATCCAGTACGATCGAATCATTCTTGATCGATGAACGGAAGATCACCCTAGATTTACTAGTTTCAGGATTGGTGCTACGACTCAATAGCCAAAAATGGTTGCTACGGAATTAGGCAGCGAGAGTCATTTAACTCACAGTACTTGCTGGTAGCAGAGAACAGTCAGGAGTAGCAGCATCAAACATGACAGCAGAGCTTGCGCTGCTCAGTAATAGACTATCTAAATAAAGATGAAGCTTTATCTGAGTGAATAGCCGATCTGTTAGGATTTAGGATGTATGGGGTGTTCTGAACATGGGTAGATTGCACCAGTATCGAGCTGATCTGCCAGCTTCATCGAAGCAGATTGAGCGATATCACAACTTTGGATCGGTTATTTATGATGATGGAAACTAGTACCCAGTCACTGCGATCGCGCCAGCACAGTCTGATTCAGCGACTCGCAAATGCGATCGAAGCTGTCTGGGCACAGCATTTGGATCTTTCACCCTATCATCTCCCCTCAGATTTGGGCTATGTGGAAGGGCGGTTGGAAGGGGAAAAACTGGTGATCGAAAATAAGTGTTATCAAACCCCCCAATTTCGGAAACTCCATCTCGAACTTGCTCAAGTGGGCAAGAATCTAGATATTCTTCACTGTGTAATGTTTCCCCATCCTGACTACGCGCTACCCATGTTTGGGACGGACATCGTGGCAGGGCGAGGTCAAATTAGTGCGGCGATTGCCGACTTATCTCCACTCAATGCTCAACGGGTATTGCCTGAAAATTATCAGATTCCCCTCCATCAATTACCCGCCCATAACTTCAGCCAGCCCCGCGATTTACCAGATTGGGCCGATATTTTTTCTGAGTTTTGTTTCTTTGTGCGCCCGACGAATCCAGAAGAAGAACAGTGGTTTCTCGATCGAGTTACCGCCATGCTAACGATCCACTGTCAACAAGCAGCAGTTGCTATCCCCGTTAATAGTCAGGAACGGGCTGAAATTGTCGCCGCGCAGAATTACTACTCTACCAAACAGCAGCAAAACGACAAAACCCGTCGGGTATTAGAGAAAGCATTTGGGACAGAATGGGCAGAAAACTACATGACAACAGTGCTGTTTGATAGTTAATAGTAATAGGGGCAATTCATGAATTGACTTTATTACGATCCTGCGAGTGAGTCATCCGGTCAATTTCTGTCTTTCAACAGTAACCCCAATTTGTGGGTGAATTTTGATGCAATGTATTTTGGACGATCGATAGTCCAAATCGACCTGATACACCAGATATAGTGTAGCTTGGATCGTAAGTCGTGTATTTAAGATCCAGCATCAGCCTCACCAATGAAAAATCATCCAGTCCACCGCAGCCAGTTGGCGAATGGTATTACAATTCTGACGATCGCCAATCCGACTGCTGATATCGTCGCTGGGCGATTTTTTATTCCGGCGGGGAGTCGATGGGAACCGCCAGCCCAAGCAGGATTGGCGCAATTGCTGACATCGGTACTGATGAAAGGGACGGAAAGGTTGTCGGCACTAGAAATCGCTGACAGGACAGAATCAGTAGGTGCTGGACTGGGTGCGGACACCACAACTGATTACATTAAGCTAAGTCTGAAGACGGTGAAGTCAGATTTGGTTGATATTTTTGAGCTAGCGGCTGAAATTCTCAGAACGCCAAGTTTTCCCCCAGCCCAAATTGAACTCGAACGGAAGCTGATCCTCCAAGCAATCAAATCCCAAACAGAGCAACCATTTAATAATGCCTATCGGCAGTTGCGGACGGCTCTATATGGCGAACATCCCTACTCCCGATCGACCCTGGGAACTGCGGCGACAATGGGGCAAATCACCCGCCAGGACTTGGTTGATTATCATCAGACTCATATTCGACCCGATCGACTAATCATCAGCCTTGCTGGGCGAATTACCCCAGAGGAGGCGATCGATCTAGTGACAGAAGTATTTGGTGATTGGCAAGTTCCAGAAACTGCACTGCCGCTCCTCACCCAGCAGAATGTGAGCACCATTCCCCAGTATCAGGTAGAGCAGCAATCGACCCAACAGGCGATCGTCATGCTGGGCTATCTCGCTCCCCCCATTCACGATCCCGACTGTATTGCACTCAAACTAATCGATAGCTATCTCAGTAACGGCATGTCTAGTCGTCTATTTGTCGAGCTGCGGGAAAAACGCGGACTAGCTTATGATGTATCCGCATTTTATCCAACCAGACTAGATACTTCCCACTTTGCTGTCTACATGGGCACAGCCGCCAGCAATACCCAGATTGCCGTGAGTGGATTGCGGGCGGAAGTCGATCGACTGTGCTTAGAGCCGCTTTCAGCCGCCGAACTTCAAACCGCCAAAGACAAGCTGCTCGGACAGTATGCGCTGGGGAAACAAACTAACGGACAACTAGCTCAAACATATGGCTGGTACGAGTTACTTGGATTAGATCTAGATTTTGACCAGCAATTTAGCGCAGCGATCCAACAGCTCACATCAGCTCGGTTGCAAGCTGTCGCGGATAAATATCTCAATGAACCTTACGTTTCGATCGTTAGTCCGTGAGGGAGATGGGGAGCGTGGGAAAAGTTTAGAGGACTATTCACTACTTTCCAGATATTTTTCCAACACCCTAATAATATCTGTATGAGCAATTGGTTTACTGAGAAATTCATTTGCACCGATCGCTTTTGCGCGCATTCGGTCGAACAAACCATCTTTTGCAGTTAAAATCACGACAGGAACAGCCTCAAGTGAGGGTATGCGCCGAATTTGCTGGCAAATTTCATAGCCATTTGCCATTGGCATCAATAAATCTAGAAAGATTAGATTAGGTTTACGTTTGATTAAAGTAGTCATGATCTTGAGGGGATCTTGAACGCTGTACGATCGATAGCCCTGCTGAGTCAAAAATAGCTCTAGATTTTTACAACTTGAGAGACTATCATCAATACAAGCGACTAGTAATTGATGTCGATCGATTGGTTGACGGCTAATTTTATTGGCGATTATTTGGTCAGTTGCGATCTCATCAGTGCGGTTTAGATCTGATTGTGGCAACAGGGAAAGATTGATCGAACCCGATTGCAAAAGTGGCAGAATGTTTTTGGTAAAATCTAATAAGCTCTGTTGATGATCGATCGCTAGATTTCGGAGTGATTTGGTACCATTGATCGATCGCAATATTGTCGCTAAATTATCAACGTCGGAAAACATCGACAATTCTTGAGATCGATTGATAGTCGGAAATCTACTGGGAAAGTATGCTGCTAATCCGGCCCGATCCCACGCTTGCCAAGACTCGATCGCGGTGACTAAAAGTGGTTTAAGGTCTAGCAGCGGTAGATTGGGATTTAATTTAAGCTGACTAGGATCGATCGAAATAAGTTGATAGGATGACTGATTGTTAGTACATTGACAGATCTGGATCAGATCGAATAAAACTTCGATTGTTGCCAATTTTTGGGCAAGCAGATAGGATTTGATTAATATTTTCCCAGGTGCGCTGAAACTTTTGGCAGGGAGTGACAAATTAAGATTGGCTAGCTCTAAATTCCGTTGCCAGCGAGTAAGTGGATCGATTCCACCGCTGACCCAGGCGAGAGATCCTAACTTGAAAGAAAACATTCGGCTTGGCTCAGACTCGACTTGAACGATCGCATTGCCGCTAAATGATTTTAATTTGATATTTTTGAATAAATCAATTAAATCTTGGAATTTGAGCCGATTGAGATCTACTTTTTCCAACCTATTTATACCCACTAGTATTAGGTACTCTCCAATCGAAGACTGTGCAGTTTTACCAATAGGCTGTAAGCATACATTTCACCATTGCATCCACCCGAACGTAGTCCGTCATGCAATGTACCACTGATTATTTGAATTTAATTCTAGATATCACTTGTAAATAGTGAATATTTCTTGAATGTCAAAACAATTAATTGAGGTCAGAGAAATGCTGCTGTCAGCTATATTGTGAAATAATTACAGTCAATAGTTTCAAACTGTACTTATCTAATCCTATTAAATATCAATCAGTTTTCTTACGCAATACTTTATGTCAAATTTGAACGGCTATATCAATCTACTTACCCATTATCCTTGATCGTAAAATTAGCTGATCAGTACTATGATCTAACCAATAATTTTTCGGGGATATTGGGCAATCGTCGATCGATCTACTATCGTAAATGTAATATATGCTTCTATTCACTACTTGTATTGGTATATATCAAATGATGTATTGTGCGAAACGATGGATCGTGGTAACACATGGATCCAAGAAATTTAGCCCACATTCGATCAAACCCGATTGAGGTGAAATTGATTATCAATCGCCAAAATGTAAGGCTAGGATTGGATCTAGTCCAACAGATTGCTGAAACACATGGTGGCACAATTTGGGTGGAATCAATAGTATCAAAAGATGTTACTTTTATATTTACCTTGCAGAAGGTAGCAAGCGAAGCCTAAGATGGAATTTACAGTGGCAAATACTGAAATATTTTTTATTCCTCAAACATGTCTACGATTCGGATCCTGCTAGTTGAAGATGATGAGTTATTTCGGCTAGGATTGTCTACTCGCTTAGGGCGAGAACCAGATTTTATCATCGCCGCAGAAGCAGAAGATGGAGAAACTGCACTCAAAATTATCAAAACTGACATCGCGATCGATATTGTCATTTTGGATATTGGCTTGCCCGGTATAAATGGTTTGGAAACTTGTCTCCAAATGCGACTTTGCCGCCCAGGTTTACGAATTTTGGTGTTGACATGCAATTATCAACCACGAGCGATCGAAGATTTAATTGTCGCCAATGTAAATGGTTATTGTCTCAAAGGGCTAGCTTCTAAATCGATCATTTTGGCCATCAGATCGATCATCGCGGGAGCTTCTTGGTGGGATAATACTGCCAGTAATGAAATTTTTAATGCTTTTCGCGACCTCGAACGACAATTTTTAGTGTCAATTGAAACAGAGCCAGCTCCAGTCTTGACAAAACGAGAGCAAGAAATATTAGCCCTGATCTCGATCGGCAAAAGTAATCAAGAAATCGCCAGCATTCTATACATTGCCACAGGTACAGTCCGCGTGCACGTCCACACAATCTTGAGTAAACTCAGTGTTCGCGATCGCACTCAAGCCGCAATTTTAGCAATTAAGGATGGGTTGGTAGATCCGAAATTGTTGAACCCGCAAGTTGGGGGGGAACAGAAATAATTAGAAGATGGTCTCTTCAGCTAGCGGAGTGTGGGATCAATGCCAGCAAAGCATACGACTTCCCATCACTAGCTGCGGTTTTAACCGCTGACCAACTTGAGTTACTATGAGATAGCCCTCCCGCCATCCTCGAAATGTCCGAAAGCAGCTTGCCGTTAACCGTTGAAGATTCAACATTGCCAATGATCGATTGGTCTGCGGGGATGGGCTATCGACGGTTAAAAGCAGCAATAGTACTGGGCTGTTTGTGGTTGGGGATTGCTGGACTGCATCTGATTAGTTGGGGCTATATCGTCGCTTGGGCAATCACTGGCATCCTGTGCCTGCGGGCATTAAAGCTGGTAACTACCAAAATCGCAGTACCGCCAGTCTTGATGCCACCCCAGACTTATCCATTTATTTCCCTGGCAATTGCCGCCAAAAATGAAGCCGCAGTAATTACCAATCTGGTCGAAAATCTATGCAGATTGGACTATCCAGCCGATCGATATGAAGTGTGGGCGATCGACGATAATAGTACAGATCGGACTCCAGAGATATTAGATACCCTTGCCCAGAAATATCCCCAGCTTCAAGTCCTGCACCGGACAGCCCAAGATCCAGGCGGTAAGTCTGCCGCGCTCAATCAAGTAGTGACGCTGATGCAGGGCGAACTAATTGGGGTCTTTGATGCTGATGCTCAAGTCGCCCCCGATTTTCTCTACCAAGTCTTGGCTTATTTCCAAACGCCTAGCGTCGGCGCGATCCAGCTCCGCAAAGCAATTAGCAATAGTGAAACCAATTTCCTCACCCGTGGACAGCAGGCAGAAATGGCTCTAGATGCTTATTTTCAACAGCAACGAATTGGTCAAGGGGGCATCGGTGAACTACGCGGTAACGGTCAATTTGTCCGCCGTACAGCGTTGAACAGTTGTGATGGTTGGAACGAATTGACAATTACTGACGATCTAGATCTGACGATCCGGCTGCATTTGACTGGCTGGGAGATCGAACTGATGCCCTATCCACCTGTGGGCGAAGAGGGCGTAACTACGCTGAAAGCACTGTGGCACCAGCGCAATCGCTGGGCAGAGGGTGGATTTCAACGTTATCTCGACTATGGTAGATCGATCGCCAGCAATCGACTAGGGACCAAGAAAACCATTGATTTACTCTCATTTTTAGTGATTCAATACCTCCTACCACCCGCAGGTATCCCCGACTTTCTGCTGTCAGTCTGGCTCAAACATCCGCCCCTATTATTCCCAATGACAGCTTCCCTGGGCGTAGCCCTGCCATTGTGGTCGATTTGGGTTGGCTTGCGCCGCAGCGATCGACAAGCAAATCGCCCAGTTAGCATTTCCACCCGCATTACCCAAACCGCGATCGGCTTATTATTCATTCTCCACTGGCTAGTAATTATGCCATTCTCGATCGTCCGGATGGCAATCCTACCCAAGCAGCTCAAATGGGTGAAGACCTTGAGACAGGGGGATTTGTAGGAGATGGGGGAACTGGGGGAATGGGAGACTGGGGGACTGGATGACTGGAAATAATCTATTCACTATCCACCATTCACCATTCACCAAAAAACTAATTACAAACCACCAATAACACCCAAACTTATGGGCATACTGAGTATAAGTAAAGATATTCTTACTTAGCCCATTATTTGTAAACCCCACAGTGTGGCACAATAAATGGATAGGTCTAGCATCTATAACCGCTGCTCATCTGATGTACTACCCATGCAGGATTCTCGCGAAACTGACTATTTCGGACAACGTATTCTTCAGATCGTCCAGCCGATAGCGGCTGGAGGAGATCGACGAGAAGTACTGGCTCTTTTGGCACAATCTGTGGCCAACAATTTTGCAGCAGATGGCTGCTGGATATTGCAATATCTGTCGCCAGGTATCGTAAGAGTAGCAGCGAGTGCCTGTGTGAATCATCGTACAAACACTATCTCTACTCAAATACCCGCTCATCCAATCCCCTCTGCGCCAACTCCCACGCAGTGGAAAATGCCATTGTTACCAGATTATCAGGTGATGATTGTTGAAACACGCGATCAAGATCGGGTGACTGGCTGCTTAGTGGTAGCGACAAAGGGAGTACAATGGTACCGCGAGACAAAATTAGTATTTCAAATAGTCGCCGACTACGTTAGCACAGCGTTGATCGAAGAAGATCTTCAGGCGCAAGCACAGATTTCCCAAATTTATCCACAGTTACACCACCATTTGACCCAGGCAATTGTCGAAAATCAGCAAGTCAATCGACTGTTTGAAATCGCTGTGTCTGACATGGTAGAAGCCTTGAAGCTCAAACGTGGACTAGTTTTGACTCTCAAAACTAGCGATCCATCCAGGCCAAAGTCCGATCCTGTCCCACTCACAACTGTGCCAGATCGATCAACTGGCTCGACTCAAGGCGTAACTCTCACGACCACGCTATCATCGATGGTTGCCAATTCATCAGCCTTGACAAAATCGGCACCCGGAGCTGCCAGAACCAATACACAGGTGCAGATCGTTACGACAATCGATGCGCGGGGTGGCGAACTCAAATCACTGCCACCATCGTTTCTGTTGGAAAATTCGCACCTGTGCAAAATGGCTCTAGCGAATGCGCCTAATCCAACAATATTCGATCTAGACAAAAATACAACATCAACTGACAAGCTAATCTTTCAAGACGACAGCTTACCAAGTATTGCCATGATTCCATTGATGGGATCGATCACGCCAGATCGCCCACCATCTGATGCGCTATGGGGCTGGCTGGTACTTCAGCACGATCGATCTCGCTATTGGCACCCAGTCGAATTAAACCTCCTCCAGTGCCAAATTTATCAGATCGCCCTTGCCCGCATCCAAAGCACATCGCTCAAACACGCTCGAAATGCGATCGCTAATCGGACATCCCAAGTGCAGACTAGTCTCCAACTCCAAGCCAAGCTGCACGATGCTGGACGCAAGCGGATGGACAAATTGCGCCAAGCCAACGAACTCAAAGATGAGTTTATCAGCACCATCGGACATGAATTGCGGACACCCCTCACCAGTATGTCCTTGGCAATCAAGATGCTCCGCCAAACTGATGTCGATCCAGATCGTCGCGCACAGTATCTGGATATCCTCGACGATCAGTGTCAACGTGAAATTAAGCTAATCAACGATTTGCTCAAATTTCAGCAGCTAGAATCCAATCAGCTCGAATTTCACCCGCAACAAGTTGGACTCAACCAATTTGTCTCCGAACAAGCAACTTTTGTGGCAGATCGATGGTCAGAGCAGAAAGCTCTAGAACTGTCTCTCCATCTACCTTCCATCTCACCAAAAATCGAAACTGATGCCGACGCGCTCAAGCACATCTTGGAAGAACTGCTGATCAACGCTGGTAAATTTGCCATCCCCAAGACAATGGTAGAACTGTGGTTGACGATCGAATCAGATCGAGCGATATTTAAAATTAGCAATCTAAGCAAACCGATCTCCGCAGCGGATCTGCCCCATCTATTTGAAAGATTCCGGCGTGGAGCTGGTACCACTCAACAGGCGATTGCTGGGACTGGTTTAGGTTTAGCCCTAGTCAAATCGATGGTAGATCATATTCAAGGTAAGATTACGGTCACAAGTGAAGCAGTGGCACCATTAACTGCCAAAACCAGCTTTACTGTCACCATTCCAACAGTACTAGAACTTCACTAAGGTGAAGCAACAATCGGCCATGTGGAAACTAGGACAGCGACGACAACTACCCGAACTGGCGCAATCTGTCGTCGCTGCCACTTCCATTCAACCCGATCCCAAATTTCGCTGGCAAAGAGCTAAATATTCACACCAAGCTAGACAATTTGATATTTTTACTGCCGCCATTGGGCTAGGTGCAAATGTCCTTAAAAACTGGCTGCTCCCGACCAAAAATCCTCGCTATCACCGTCGCCAAGCCCAAAAATTAGTCAATACAACAATTGGATTAGGGCCAACTTTTATTAAGATTGGTCAATCTTTATCGACTAGAGTTGACTTTTTCCCACCGATTTATACTGAAGCTCTGAGTCAATTACAAGATCGAGTGCCAGCATTTAGCACTCTAGAAGCAATCAGAATTATTGAAACCGAACTTGGGGCAGATATTGAGACTTTATTTGCCGAGTTCGATCGAGTACCCCTGGCTGCTGCTAGTTTGGGACAAGTCCACCGCGCTAGATTACGCACTGGCGCAGCAGTCGTCATCAAAGTTCAGCGTCCAGGTTTGCAGCAATTATTTGAACTCGACTTTGATGTAATTGAGAAATTGCTGTGGTGGATTGAAAGATTTCTGCCCAAGAGAAGATCGATCGAGCTAAGAGCGATTTACGAAGAGTTTTTCACATTACTATTTCAAGAAATAAATTATACTAACGAAGGTCAAAATGCCGACAGATTTAGGACAAATTTCAAAGAAAGTAACGTAGTCATTGCGCCTGAAATTTATTGGAAATATACCACAGATAAGGTGTTGACAATGAGTTATCTACCAGGGATCAAGATTGACGACAGGGTTAAACTAGAAGCCTGTGGTTTCAATCCTAAACAGATCAATCAATTGGGTATTTGTTGCTATCTAAAACAACTATTAGTAGATGGATTTTTTCAGGCAGATCCCCATCCTGGCAATATGGCAATCATGGCTGATGGCAAATTAGTCGTCTATGATTTTGGGATGATGGCAGAGCTAAAGCATATCTCGACCGATCGGATGATTGAGACGTTTTGGGCGGTGATGAAAAAGGATGGTATTGCCGTTACTAATAACCTAATTGAGCTAGGCTTGATCGAGCAAGTAGAGGACATGCAGCCGATTAAACGAGTAATCGAATTTATGCTCGAACGCTTTACCGATCGACCCGTAGATATCAAAGAATTAGAACACATCAAAAGTGAAATTACGACTCTTTTTATCCAGCAACCATTTCAAATGTCTCCCGAAATGAGCTTTATTCTCAAGGCTCTATCGACACTTGATGGAATTGCGAGAACTCTAGATCCTGATTATAATTTGGTCGTTGCTGCCCAGCCATTTATCCGCAGCGTAGCGATCGCCGAACGTGGCAATATTGTAGGTAAATTAAGTAGACAAGCTGCTAATTATCTCAAGCATAAATTAACCCAGCCGAATGCAAATAAACTATTAATTCGCAAATTAGAGCAACAGTTAGAACAAAAAGAATTAGAGCTATTAATCCAGAATCGTACAGCAGATCGATCAATTAAACGTTTGTATCTAGTAGTTCACAGCCTTGGCTATCTATGTCTGGCAGGATTGAGTGCGATCACCGCAATTTTATTAACTTCAGCCTATCCAACTTGGTCTTTGTATTTATTTGGATTAGCTAGCTTAGGCGGATTAATTTGGCTAGTATCTTTGTTGAATTTAGCAATTAAGTATAGAAAATAAGTATGTATGATAACACCTGCAAGTATTTAGCTGAAAATTTTCCTGAAGACATATCAAGTTGGTTGATTGGCAACCCCATAGCTTTAGTTGAGCTGAATCCGACAGAGTTAAATGTCGATCCGATTCGGGCTGATAGTATCATTATTTTGACTAATGAGAATCTAATTCTACATCTAGAATTTCAGACAGATCCCGACTTAGACATGCCATTCAGGATGGCGGATTATCGATTAAGAGCTTATCGTAAGTTCCCACGCAAATCGATGAAGCAAATTGTGATCTATTTGCGGAAGACGAATAGCGATCAAGTGTATGCAACCACGTTTGAGATTGAGAATACTCGCCATCAGTTTGAGGTGATTAGACTGTGGGAGCAGCCAGCGTCAATATTTCTGGAGTCGCAGGGACTGTATCCATTTGCGGCTCTAGCGCAGACTGATGAGCCAGAGTCGATTTTGAGAGCTGTGGCTGCTAAAATTGAGGGGATAGATATACGCAAAGTGCAAGCGGATCTGGCGGCAACTACATCTATTCTGGCTGGGTTGGTTTTAGATCGAAATTTAATTAACCCAAGTTGCTACCTACAACCTCAGCGGTTAGAAACCGCTGTCTTGTCGTTTTTTTATTCGGGGGGAA
>JANNBD010000440.1:0-2941 GCA_031385105.1 Chamaesiphon sp. OTE_78_metabat_374 | reverse complement strand
GGAACCCGTCCAAAGGTGAGCCGCTGTCTTGTCGTTTTTTTATTCGGGGGGAAACCCGACGTTGGCGGTAGCGGAGCGTTTGCCCTGCAATAGCCTCTCCAAAAGGAGTTACGCGCATCCGCTGCTTGGTGCATTTTTACCGACGGGGAACCCGTGCGGTAAATGCATCCGCAATTCTCAATTAATCTACCGAGCAGCTTCTAATAGTTTACCTAAAACTACCTGTGCGGCTTTTTGACCTGGTGGTAATGTTTGGAGAAAGCCGTTTAATTCCGATGCGGGTTTTTGGGTAGCTTGAGAGCTAGCAATCAGGGATCTGACGTAGCTATTGTAAGAATTTACCGCACCAGTTAAGAGTGTTGGATCGATCGATCCATCCCCACTTCTGATTCCTTGCATCGATTGAGCTAGCTGTTGTGCTGGCTCACCTCCACCCAAAGCAACGACGAGAGCTTCACGGGCTGGGGGGCTGGAGTTCGCTGGAGCATTGATCACGGCAAAAGCCGCTTCCGCCGCCGCTGGATCGACTGTAACGGTATTACCTCCAACAGTTTGGCTACCGCTAATACTAGCTGGTGTGAGGGTAGCACTGAGGGCATTAACCTTGCCCTGGGAGCCATTAGCAAAGGTAGCACGGGTGGAGGTATTCGGGGTAGCTCCACTACCGAGTACGCCATTGACTGGATCGGAACCGTAGGGCGGATTGCCGATAATATCTACAAATTTTTGGGCGTGAGCGGGATGACTGGTGAGGATTGCGATCGATAAAGTCGAGACAGTTGCTAGAGTAAAATTTTTGATGTTCATAGGACAGTTGGGTTTAGATAGAGAGCGGAGAAGTCAGTCAGCGGTTGAAACCGCTGCTAGTGATGCAAAGTCCGCCTTCGCGGACTAAGATCTCTAACCCGCGTAGGCGGGTTTTGCATCATGAGCGACGATTTCAATCGTGCGGTATTCGATGTTATGAAATCCGTAAATGTTTAGAAGTTAAAACCGATCCCACCGCCGATCGCAAAGCGGCTTTTTGGCCCCGTATTTTGGTCGCCTGCAACATCCAGCAAGGCGGGAGTTACTTGCAAGCCAAGACTGTCACCGAGCTTGACTGTCAGCGGTAAGCTGACGCTGAAATTGCGCCCATTGTAGTCAGCGGCGACAGCGATGTTTTCCGAGAAGCGGAAGCCCAAACCACCAAAGATATTCGCGGTATTGTTATCTACTGTCAGATCGTCAAAGGTACGGAAACGCCCGTTTCCAGCCCCAACTGAGGCTGTGAAATTACTCGTGTCACCAACTGGTAAGATCCCAGTGATTACGCCATAGTAAGTGTCCTTCGGATCGTTGGCAGCGGTATAGCCATTGCGAATCGCATTTTCCCAACCAGCCGCGATTGCGACATTTTCGCCCAAGAGTTTATGGAGCTTGAAGTTGACCCCACCTCGATCGGCTACAGTAGTCCCAGCAGCGGTATAGGAAGCCTCCAGACCAACGAAGTCTCGCGCATTGCCTAAACCAATACCCGCACCATAAACGGTGCTATTACCGTCGCCTGGAGGGGCGATGGCTGCTGGTAAATTATTCTGGTAGCCAGCTCCGACAAACACATCGCCCCAATTTGCACCAAACGCACTAGGTGTCGTGATTCCGGTGGCTGGTGCATTGACGGGCTTGCGAACGGCTGCCGTGGTGACTTCTGGTACCGTACCCACGCTCGTCCGATTCAATAAGTCTTGCTCGGTGATTTTGGCGATATTGGCACAGTTGACGACATATTTCTGAGCGGGATTGTCACTAGCTAGGGCAGGTAATCTACCCGCCGCAACTAATACTTGATGGATGGATGCTGCGACATCTGCCCGTGTGGCGATCCGGTTGGGGTCGTAATTTTTATTGACGGGGTAGGATACGCTGACTGATACGCATTTTTGGGTTGCTGCGAGGAGGGCGTTGCGTCCATAGTCAGGTACTTGAGCGGCATCGGCGAAGAGTTCGTCTACTCTGTCCGGTGAACCATCCGGCTGTAATTTACTCCCGTTTGCCAAAGATACCAGGGACTCGATCCGAATGATATTTTGCCCAGGGGCAAAGGTTTGATTTGGGTATCCAGCCAGGAATCCCGATCGATAGGCTTTATCAATTACTGCTGCTGCCCAATAATTTTGGGGTACATCTTTAAAAGCGATCGACTCGCGGATCGGTGGCAGTTCAAATGCTTTGTTAAGTAAAGCAGCGAATTCAGCTCTGGTCACTGGCTGATCTGGTTTGAAAGTACCATCTGGATAACCAACAATAATATTTTTGTCGATTAGTACTTTAATAAAAGGTTCTGCCCAGTTACCCGCATAATCATTTAGATTAGCTTGGGCAATTTGAGTTTGAGTAGTCTTGACAATGGCTGGATCTGTTTTGAGCGTGGCGGTTGGCAGTGCTGACACCTTAGATGTCCCCGCTAGAATAGTCGCACTCAAAAGTGTAATCAATAGGGCAATATTTTTAATGTCAATCTGTCTGATATTTTGGTTCATGATTTAGATCTGATAGCTGTAGTGGTCATGGGATAATTCGATCTAATCTGGATGAAAATGATCGAAAAGGAAGATGCAATGCTTTTTTACTGAAATAAATATTGCTCGTTCCCGATATTTATTCCACAATAGGTAATGAGATCGTCACACCTTCATTTGGAGTATCAATCTTCGATCTACATTCTTTAGTTGTACTAATATTTTTTGGTAGATAAATCAACAAATAGGTGGATTGTAAATTGTATTTTTAAGTAATTTTCTATTCCTATCGACAAAATTAGCCTACCCTAGCTAGGCTATGCCAAAGAACCAGCCACGATATTAATCATCATGGCGACGATTGTTGTATTGAAAAAGAATGATAAAACACCATGAATCAGACTCAAACGTCGCATCTCGCGGGAGGTAACACTAATATC
>JANNBD010000410.1:0-4349 GCA_031385105.1 Chamaesiphon sp. OTE_78_metabat_374 | reverse complement strand
TAGCCATCTGCAAAGCGGTTGTGCTGTATGTGTTTCGCACTCTTGTCGATGATGATATTCCCCTGAATGCAGGTTGCTTGAAACCCCTCAATATCATCGTTCCCACCGGATCGATGCTCAATCCTCAACCTCCCGCCGCTGTAGTCGCTGGTAACGTGGAAACCTCCCAAGCGATCGCCAATGCTCTCTATGGTGCGCTGGGAGTGATGGCAGCAGCTCAAGGCACGATGAATAATTTTACCTTTGGCACCGATCGATATCAATACTACGAAACCATCTGCGGCGGCTCTGGCGCTGGGGCAAATTTTGACGGTACCGATGCTGTCCAAACCCACATGACTAATTCCCGCCTGACAGATCCAGAAGTGCTGGAATTAAGATTCCCTGTGCGGTTAGAGAGTTTCCAGATTCGATCGCACAGTGGCGGCAGGGGTGAATATTCCGGCGGCAATGGGGTGATTCGGCGCATCCGCTGTCTGGAACCGATGACGATGGGCATTCTATCTGGACATCGATCGATTCCACCCTTTGGATTAATGGGCGGTGAGCCAGGAGCTGTGGGACAAAATCAGATTGAACGGCAAGATGGATCAGTGGAATTATTAGCCAGTAAAGCTGAAATTCAGATGAATCAGGGAGATATTTTCTCGATCGAAACTCCTGGGGGTGGTGGTTTTGGGACTCTCTAGCAAATTCATTTGGAGGGATCTTGGTTCAATCAATATCAGCACCAAATAGCCTGGATGGTATCCGTGCTATTTGGTGCAACTTGGTATTGCGTCACTAATGTTCTCGACCCCACGAAGATTTTGGATTAGTGTAGAGTATGAGAATTAACGGCAACTAACCGAACGAGAAATTGCCAGCGTTTAGACTATTGGCAGCAATTCCAGTCAATAGGGCTAGATCTTTAGTCCCAGCTTTGACTAGGGTGTCCGCGCCCTGTGATGTGAGGGTAAGTTTGCTAAATTCAGTTGTGCCCGATATCCCCAAAAGGATGAGTTTATCGATGCCAACCTCAAAATCAGCGATCGTATTGAGGCTAGTTGGTAAACTACCTGCCGCCAGATAGAACTTATCAACATCGCTACCACCATAGAGCGTATTCCCGCCGTTGCCAGCGAAAATGGTATCGGTGCCATCACCACCATCGAGCAAATCATTGGTACCTGCAAATAACTTGTCGCTACCTGCACCACCATAGAGCCGATTGCTGCCTTTACCTTGGCTAGCATCGAGGATGTCATCGCCAGCTTCACCAAATAACCGATCCCGTAGCTTGGCATAGAGTTCATCATTGCCATCGCCACCATAGAAGCGATTGTCGCTGCCCTTAGCAATTGCACCATCAATGATGTCATTACCACCGTCGGCAAAGATCGTCTGCTGATTGGTGGGAATCAGATTGAGGTCGTCTTTAGCAGTGCCTGCAACTACATCGACTAGAGGCGTAGCAGTAGTATTTGCGCCGAGACTGAGGGCGATTACTTGCGTAAACTGGGCGGCATTGAAGTTATTGTCACTGACTAGGACGATCGATTGGCGACCATCAGCTAGTTTTGGCCCAAAGGCGATCCCTTCAATATTGTCGGTACCAGTGAGGTGATTGCCATCTGTATTGGGGAGTTTGAGCGAATCTAGATCCAATACTAAGCGTTTTTGGGTGGGCACAATTGCCTGAAGTTGGGCTTTGTTCAACCCGCTCAGGGAGTCAATTTTGCTGATATCTGTCGCGCCCTGGAGCTTGACTTCGTAGATTTTAATTGTGTTGCCTTGACCCACTGCAAAGGAACGTTCTAGAGCCAGGAAGGTGCCATTATTGTCGATCGCTAGTAAGTCTACCAAACCGCTGTCACTCGCGCCTGTGGCTGGATTTGGAGCCTTGGCGACTGGATCGGCGACGTATAGATATTCTTGCTCTGGTTGACCAGTGGTTAGATTATATCGGATGATTCGATTATTGGTACCAGTATCGATCGTTGTTTTATCGCCATCCTGAAATAGCGCGTTCTCAGTGGCGGAATAGAGGGTTTTCTGGTCAGGGGTAATCGTCAGACTCTCGAAAGCGAGGTTGTTTCGCACACCTGCTGTCTGGGTATCCGCCCCATCGACTAGACTATTTTTATTGGTGTCGGCGATTTTGGGTAAGAATTTGGTGGGAATGGTCAGAGAGCGCAGTTCTTGACCAGTAGTGAGCGAAAACTCCTTAATAAATGGATTGGTGACGCGGCTGGCTCCCAGATCTGGTCGAACTTCACCTTCGGACGAGATAAATACAGTGCCTTTACCAGATAGGGCAATACCTTCGGGATCGAGACTATTGAGGGCGAAAGTTTTGCCAGTGGTATCTTTGAGGGCAGTTACACTAGTGAAATTAACACCAGTAGTTCCCAAGCTTTTGGGGTCGAGGGTGAAGCTGTAGAAGCGAGCTGGGCCAAATTGAGATCGATCGTCAGAAATGCCATAGTAGCGATCGGTAGTAGCATCGTAAGCAACACCAGATAGCCCGCCGAGGGGGACATCTACGCCATCAATTTTGCCAGCAGCACCAGTTGGAATCAGTCCAGTGGGCAAAATCTGTTGACCGAGGAAAGATGTAGCGATGGCTGGAATAGCACTACTTTGAGTCGGGACAGGGGCGGTCACTTTATTACTCTGAGCCGCAAGCCCAACTAGGGGATCGAGCTTGAGCGGTTTGTCGAGGCTAATTTGGACGATTTCATTGTTGTCGATACTGGGCGGACGACCGATCGAGAACGGATAGTTGTTATCATTGGCAACTAGGATGGTGTTAGCATCAATTACGAGTAGATTCTCGATCGTCACAAACGGCATTTGATAGCTAGTTTTACCGTCTTTATTCAAATCCTGCGGGTCGGGAATATTGAGCAGATCGGCAACTTCTTCTTTGGCTACAAAACCTTTGGCATCTTTTTTAGCTAAATCTACTTTGTAGATTTTCTTGAATTTAGCCAAATCGCCCTGTCCGCCATCCCGCTCGATCACCAGATATTCAGTGTCATTAATAACTGTGATATCACCGATCGCATTTGCTGCATTTTCGAGCTGGTAATAGCCAGTTAATCCTTCAAACTTTTTGGTAGCAATGTCAAATTTATTAATCCGTAGGGCGTTATTCGGATCTCCAGCGACTGCACCTTCTAGTAATGTGTATAGTTTCGTTTTGGCTGGATTAATGGCGGTACCTTCATATCCTTTGGAGCTAGCTAAATTAGCACCAAGCGAGGGTTTTGCCAGTAAATCGGGATTGTCAGGCGAGCGCACGACATCGGCAACGACAGCATCACGCACTTTGGCACCAGTGCCAGGGAAGTCATCGAAGTAGCCATCAACACCCAACTGGATATACTGCTTGAGTTCTGCTTCTGGATCGCCCTTATAATCGGCAGCTAGGTAGCGAGGTTCGTTGCGGAGGGTATAGAGGTGGACGAGCAGCCCCGCTTGGTGAGCGTCAGTAATTAGGCTAGTTGGTGCAGTCAGAGTTTTATCAGCATCATTTACGGCACCATCGCCATTGACATCATCAGCTTTGCCATCGTTATTTGCGTCAGTGCCTTTGACTGAGGCGATCATCCGTTTCCAGGGGCCAATCCCATCAGCATAGGTGGCGATTTCTTTGAGTCCGGCGGGTGTGCGGAGGTCGCCGTATGTGCGCTTGTCACCGCTTTTAATAAAGTCGTAGGGTTGACTCTCAACCAGGGTGCCATCTAGTTTAATATCATTGGCATCTAGCAGTTGAGTTAAGGGAATCTTGACTCCTGCTTTAGGCATAATATTATGCTTTAAATCCTGGAGATTGCCAACTTCAAAAGATTGGATAAAGATCCGACTAGGATCGGTAAATTTATTTTTAACCAGATTATCGACTAGCAGTTGACTGGTATTAAAACCTTGTTCAGTAAAGTAGGTCGGATGCTTAGTTTCGGGATAGATTCCGATTTTTTTACCAGTATCAGCTTCTGCCTTTTTCACCAAGGCAATCACTTCATCCAAGGTGGGAATTTCAAACGTGCTATTAAAAGTTTGGTCGCGGAAACCTAATCGTTCAACTGCCCGAATTTGCTTAATTTCAGCGAGGGTAAAATCTTCGGCAAACCAGCCCGTAACTGAAGTACCATCGACCATTTTAGTCGTCTTGCGGCTGGCAAATTCTGGTCGCTTGTAGACATCGGTGGTTGTATCACCACTAACGGTACCATCGGCATTTAAACTAGCAATAAATGGCTCGTGACGGGCAATCAATACACCGTCTTTAGTCACTACCAAATCTGGCTCGATAAAATCTGCACCACGATCGATAGCTAGCTGATAAGCTGCTAAAGTGTGTT
>JANNBD010000373.1:0-9055 GCA_031385105.1 Chamaesiphon sp. OTE_78_metabat_374 | reverse complement strand
ATCATTAAAATTTGTTGCAGCCAGTTGTTGTTATCCATAATCTACATCCCATTACTATCCCTATTTTATGCGGACAGACGTGGATCGATCGGGGAGATATCCGAATATTCACATCTTGCGTTGAGACAAAGTTCGTCGTGTTTTCGCGAATCAAGACGGCGGATAGTGGATAGTTCTAGTACTTAGCAGTAATCTTTGAGGTTGTTTTGGTCAATTTCTGGTACATTGGCTCTTCGAGACTGGGATTGTTGTGGAGGAAAGCATAATCTTTAGCCTGTTCTCGATTGGCTCGATCGATCTCTGCGGGACTCTGCTGTTGCTGAATTCGCTGGCTGTCGGAGACATCTCTGCCGCGCAGATAGACTGATTTCCCGATGTCTGCAAGTTGAAACAGCAGAGTCCCGATCGCGACAATTCCAATAGCTTGTGAAGTTTTCATGATTTTCACCCAGTTCTTACACCCTTATAATTCATGACGAAAGATCGCAAATCAGGATGAAACTGGCGATCATTACTATTTTCCACTTTTTCATTATTTTTAGGCTACGCCAAATTGCCCTAATCTAGGCGATAAAAGGCTTGTTTATACCAATCTGACGTGTAGATACCAATTGAAAACTGGACGACTGTTTCTGGCCAGATCCAGCTAATTTCATTGGTGATTTTTTGATGCTTTTGGATTAACCGCTTGTAGATGATCTGGTTCTGACAGAGAATTTCTAAGCCAATCGAGATCGAGTTTTCCTGAGTCTCTCGAAATAGTGCCCGATCGAGCAATGCACGAGTACTGCTATTGAACTGACGATAGAAAAGCTGCAACCTGTCGCCAAAAGTCTCCTCAGTATACAAACCATCCCAATCTAGAAATGAGCAAAATAAATAGTCTTCTTCTTCTGGTTCTAGATAATGCATACAAAAGATTTAACGGCGATCGGATATCATTGATATTGGGAGCCATATTTCATGAGCTTCTCTTATATTCAACGAATACCGATCGGATTGAATCGGACTTTTGTACGAGATTTTATCGCTAAATTAACGACTTTTGAATGAAGTTGGGGGCGGAAAATCCGGTCTTGGGGTTTCCTCCGAGTGGAGGACTTTTGCAAGACAGTTGAGAGTCGGAGGTGAGAAATTAGATTCGCACAGCAGGCTTGATTAATCTAGCGGCGACAACACCACCCAGGAAACCAAATAAGTGTCCTTCCCAAGAAATACCTGGAGTGGAGGGGAGAATGCCCCATAAGATGCTGCCATAGCTACAACCGACTACCAGAGCAATAATACCCGAACTGAGGCGACGATCAAAGTAATAGCGGGCAAGTAGAAAACCAACATAACCAAAAATCACACCACTTGCGCCAATATGCAAGCCACGTGCACCAAATAGCCATGTACCCAAACCACCTACCACCATGCAAATTGCCGACACCACCACAAAGTCGCTAATACCTTGAGCCATAATCAACCAGCCCAAAACAACAAAAGGCACAGTATTTGCTGACAGATGCCCAAAACCACCGTGTAGAAATGGTGCAAATAAAATCCCTCGCAACCCGATCGGATTTCGCGTTAATATCCCAAAAGTATCTAATCCATTCCGAAACACAAATGTATCGAGGATTTCTAAACCCCACATCAAACCCACGAGCGTCGCTAGAATTAGAATCTGAGTTCTGATTTCACCAATCACTTCTTTCATGGCTGCCATTTAGTAATAATTCTAGGTTAGCAATTTTGGATGGTGAATGGTGGATGGTGGATGGTGAATAGTGGATGGTGAATGGTGAATGGTGGAAATTTGTTAAAGCCTAGAGCCTAAAGCCTAAATCCTAAAGCCTAAAGATCTCGCATCATGGAGATCGATCGAGGTTGATAGCCTAATTGCTGATATAGTTCGATCGCTGATTGGTTGGTGGTAAATACCTGTAAACCCATTTGAGTATAACCACGATCTTTCGCCCAGGCTTCGGCATGTTTCATCAAGGCTTTACCAATCCCTTGCCGACGATAAGCTGGATCTACATAGACTAATAAGATATTTGGATGACGAATGCCATTAACTTGATCGATGGCTATTCCCAACCACAAGCAGGCAATTTTAGTAGAGCTAGGTGTAGTGACAAACCATAGTGGAGTCTCAGCACTAAAATATCGATCGACTGTCAATTGTAAATGTTGATAGTTTTGTTGGTGAGGATAGAGTTCCTGATAAGTAACTTGGAGAAACTTTAATAGAGCAGCAACATCAATCGCCGCTCCGGTGACTAATTTGTATTCAGATTGATCGGGGAATAGATTAGTAGTCAACAGCGTTTCTGGTTGCTATTTCGGGCGGGGAGACTTGGGGACAGGGAGACTTGGGGACTGCAACAAATAATAATCTAGCTTTTGCCGCCTATTGATAGCAGAATCACTGATTTCAACATCTTAGCAGACCCTCGCATCTCTCCCAGTCCCCCTCCCGATCCCAACAGTTAAGTTTCTACCCTCTTCCAATTCCCAGTCAATGTATTTTGGTATGGTTAGTCGATCGCTAGCTTCGGAGCCAATTATGATTTCTACTCAATCTGCTAACTTTGATTTAGCTCAAATTGGCTCTGAACTGCCCAGCATCTGCGGACGAGAAGCTGAAATTAGTCAAGCCGTCAACCATTCACAACTAATCTTTCTTCCCACCACCAATCTCCGACTAGCCGACATGACGGCGGGATTTGCCTGTGCGCTCCACATGCATCAGCCGACGATTCCGGCTGGCTCCCAGAGCGAACTAATTGGACATCTGCAATACATGTTCGAGCATCAAGGTGAAGGTGATAATCACAATGCGGGTGTTTTTGCTTGGTGCTATACCCGCATGGGTGAATTTATCCCTGATTTAGTCGCTCAGGGGTGCAACCCTCGGATCATGCTGGACTATTCCGGCAACCTGCTGTGGGGATTGGAGCAGATGGGGCGAAACGACGTGCTAGACCACCTGAAAAAGATTACTTGTGACAAACAGTATCAGCCCTATGTAGAATGGCTGGGAACGATGTGGAGCCATGCTGTCGTCCCTTCCACACCCACCCCCGATATCAAATTACAGATCCAAGCATGGCAACAGCATTTTGCCACCATCTTCGGCATCGAAGCACTCAAACGAGTCAAAGGCTTCTCCCCCCCAGAGATGCATCTCCCCAATCATCCCGATGTCCTCTACGCCTATATCAAAGCCCTCAAAGAATGCGGCTATCGCTGGTTAATGGTGCAAGAACATTCCGTCGAACAGCTTGATGGCGCGAATCTAACTCAAGACAACAAATATCTACCCAATCGCCTAGTTGCCCGAAATTCCCAAGGCGAAACTATTAGCATCACGGTCTTAATCAAAACCCAAGGCTCAGACACCAAATTAGTCGCCCAAATGCAACCCTATTATGAAGCTAAAAGTAGGGGCAAGCAGCAATTAGCTGGCAAAACAATTCCTTGCCTAGTTACCCAAATTGCCGACGGTGAAAATGGCGGCGTAATGATGAATGAATTTCCCCGTGACTTCCCCCGCCCGTGGCAAGAAATCAAAGATCAAACTAATGGTGTGTTTGGTTGCAATGGTACAGAGTATTTGGAACTCCTAGAAACTGTCGGTATTACTGAAGCTGATTACCCTGTTTGTCAGGCAGTTCAACAACATAAAATTTGGCAATTAGTCAATCCCGAACAGTCCGATCTCACGTCAGTAGAAAACGCGATCTTTGCACTCAAAAAAACCGACCACAAGTTCCATATGGACGGTGCTTCCTGGACAGACAATCTCAGTTGGGTACAGGGCTATGACAACGTTCTCGAACCGATGTATCAGCTCAGTGCCCTATTTCATCAGAAGTTTGATGCTCTTGTAGCCGCAGATCCCACCGTCACGACTCGATCAGATTATCAGGCCGCTTTACTATACAATTTACTAGTCCAAACTAGCTGTTTTCGCTATTGGGGACAAGGTACCTGGACTGAATATGCACGAGAATTATATCGACGTGGATTAGAGTTAGTAAATAGCTAATTTGAGAAATATTTAAGCGGTAAGGATAGTCTTACCGCTGGATCTAAGTGCGGTAATGAACGGTATGTCCAATTGCATAGGGGGGATGAGTTTGGGCTGGCAACACCTTTGTTTCTCACTTTAAGTTCAGGCTGACTTTAGGCAGTTCTAGCGTATTCGCAGCAAAAGGTGTAGACGCTAAAAATCTTGACCACCAAGCTTTGCAGTAGATATTTAGAGCATGAGTCCAAAGATTTAAGACCTTTGTTGATAGTTGATGATTGATAGTTGGATGAGCAATCGACGATTGTAGGGGAAGGCTATTGTTCGGGTGGAAAGCTGGGCAGATATAGCAATCCTAGTTGAGAAGCTTATTTTATAGTACAACATTATTTAACTCTCGATCGATAATATTTAAGGCGAACAGAGAATCGAAATAATTGAGTGGTTAAAAAACAAAGACTACTGGCATTTAGATGAATTAATGAACCATTTAGAAGACAAATATGATGTCGTATACAAATCAAAGCAGAGTTATTACGATTTATTTGAGCAGGGGAGAGTTAGTTGGAAGAGATCTCAAAAAGTCAACTCTAAATTCAATGAGGATCTCGTAAAAAAAAGAAAATAGAGATTAATGATTTTCTAGCCAAACACAAGACAGAGATTGAATTAGGAGAGATGGTAGTAGTCTTCATAGATGAGTGTCACTTGCTCAGTGGAGATGTTTGTGGGTATGTATGGAGAGAAACTAATGCCAGGATAGAAGTTCCCATCAAAAATGAAAAAGATCGACAAACTTATTTTGGAGCACTTAACTATTAGACCAAAGAGTTTATTATTGAAGCTTACCCAGCAGGTAATGGTGAATCAACAGTTAAATTCGTCAAGAATTTACAACGTAGATATCAGCACAAAAAAATCGTGTTAATTTGGGATGGAGCCAGCTACCACAGATTTGGCGAATTTAGAGAATATTTAGCCCAAGTAAATCAGGATAAGTTGCCAGACAACCTAGAAATTACTTGTATTTTGTTTTCTCCAAATGCACCCCAGCAAAATCCGGCTGAGGACATTTGGCTACAAGGGAAAAACTTCTTGAGAAAACACTGGTATTTGTGTAAACACTTTTGGGCTATTAAAAAGCTGTTTGAGTTGTTCTATGACTGTTCAAAATTTAACTTTCCCAAGATCGATCGGTACCATTTTTCTCAGGAACTCAATTAGGATCGCTATAGTATATTTAAAGTTATTGCTTAATCATCATAATTAGCTGATTTATTGCAGCAATAATTGAAAAATATCCCCGATGTCTTCGCACTAGCCTTCACAGTGAAGATTGCGGAGCAGAGCAACGGAAATTGGTAAACCTTGATTGGCTAAAGTTTCCAGATGATAATCGAAAGTCTGGGGTGGATTCTTCAGTCGAGATAAAATTGTCTCGACAGCTTGCAAGACTTGCTGAGGATATCGCTCGATTAGATTGCAGACAAACAGATCTGGGTGTTGAGCGGTGATGCCATACCTAGCCATGATTGATACTGGAAAATCTTTCAAGTTAAAAGTGACGATAATCTTGGCTTCAGCGATAATTGCGGCGGCTAGAACGTGTCGGTCATCAGGATCAGGCAACTCTAGGGTGGGAATCAAATCCTCGAAATCTACAACCAATGAATTGGGCACATTCTGATTCATCAATACGCGGAGGCGTGTGAGTTGGTCGGCATTGAGATCAGGACGTTTGATTAACAGATTGCGCGTCCATTCGTCATGAATTAGCTCCGTCCATTTTCCACGAAAAATGCGGGTAGTTGCCAGTTGAATTAACAGATCGCGTAAGCGTGCAGGGTACAGGACGCAAGCATCGTAGACTACGGCAATACTGGCAGCCATCAGTCATATAGTCCCAATTCTTGGGAAATTGCCACCATTTCATCAAGCCCTTGGGCTGTTGCCAGATCGATCCGGTCTTTATAAACCATCAAATCGTTAAAGTGAATCCGGCGGTGTTTGCCGATTTTATGATGGGGGATTTCACCCAACTCAATTTGTTTAATTAAGTATGGGCGGGAGACATTGAGTAAGTCGGCAGCTTCTTGGGTTGTGAGTTCGGAGTGAATCGGGATCAAGCTAACAGCATTGCCCTGAGCCATTTGGGTGAGGGCATCGACGAGTAAGCGGTAGGCAGCGGCGGGGATGGTGGCTGGATATTTGTTGCCATCCGCTGCGACAATTTCAATTTGACGGACATTAGGACTGAGATAGGTAGTCAAAATGCGGCTGCTCTCTTGGGAGAGTTTGGTGTCATCGTCACTGGGAATGTAGGCAGGATAATTCAGGCTACCCATAAAGTTGAACGGTGGCAATCCAATAATTGGGCGATTTAGTTTGATTCTAACGTGATATTCGCAATAATCGCAACGTGCTAATTCTAGAGGCACCTTAAATTTAATTCACCGTCCTCGGACTAATTGCTCCGCCAAAGCGAAAGAACACACCGAAAACATTTTCATTACTACTGAGTTGATTTCCGGCAGCACTCTGACCAAAACTAGTCGTGTTTTGACTCCAATTTAACACCAAACTGGGGCTGTAATATTCCTTGCCAAATTTGAAGGCAGCATTTAACCCATAGGGAGATTTAGGGGAGTTTTGTTAATCGGTGTATAGTAGCCAGAAATAGCAATATTATCTTTAATTTGCCAATTAATATTAGTTGAAAGTAAACTATCGATCGAGTTCGGCAATCCATTGGGAATAAAGTAGCTAGCACCGAGTCAGACATCACCTAAATTAAAGGTAGCTCCAGTACTAATTGAACTATTGCCCGATCGAAACTTCAATCTCATTAACTGAGATTGAGCTAGTCACCCCAGACTGGGCACCGCCTTCCCCACCACTGGCTTCCTTGATTCGCTGGGAGCCAGTGGTACGGTAGAGAATGGTGTTGGTGGTCGATCGAATCTACCGTAACTTTTTTATCTGGAAGTGAATCTAAGCCTGAAGCCTATCACTGGCTGGGTTTCAAGCAAATGTGGTGAGTTAAATAGCTCGACCTTTGCTGTTACCCTACGCAAAGAGTAACAGCAAAGGGCACCCCGACAGTTAGCCTGTCGCGATGAAATTACTAATGACAGAATAGATGAACTATTAGTTCATAGCTATTACGCTATAGATAGCGGTTGAAAATAGTCAATATCCCTACATGTAATTAGGCTCAATTAATCGCAATTAATTACGGTTTTTTGGAGAAATTTCAACTAAGATATGAATCCGCTCCTCACATTTTCTGTACCGTCATGGGACCAACTAGCCTAGATCCTCACCACTATGCAGAACTGGTTAATGACAGTAATATTGACCAAGCTCTAGTCGCTCTTAACTTTGAATCATTAGTAGCAAATTCTGCTTGTGACAGGTTATTTATTTCACAACAAATTCCCCGCACCAATAGTGGTCAAGTAAAACCAGCTTGGATGCGGAGATATAAGCATTGTTTGCAAGGTGGCTGGTGGTGTGGTGGGCTAGATCCTTTGAACAACTGGCAATTGATGGATTGGGGTACTTTCAAGCCAGATGTTCCGGCGAAAAACAAAGATGGAAAGGTTATTAAATATGAGCACCCGCCCCAGTTATCAACTAAAGTGTTTTGCCTGCGGATAACCAAAGGAATTTGGATCCAGACGGCTAATTTATTCAAAGCAAAATTACCCCAAGAAATTGAAGTTAATTTTCAAGGTGAATCAGTTGGATTTTGGCAGTGGGTAATCGATGCTAAGATCCCAGTCACGATCTGTGAGGGAGTCAAGAAAGCCGCTACTCTATTGACTTATGGCTATCCGGCGATCGCCTTGCCAGGGATTAATAGTGGTTATCGAATCGTACGTGATTTTCAGGATAATCCGATTGGGAGAAAGTTGATTCCTGAGCTGGCTGTATTTGCGAATCGGAAGCAATCAATATCAATCTGTTTTGATTATGAGATTGTACCTCACAAAGCTAAGTTGTTAGACACTGCAATCGTGCATTTGGGAGAGCTATTTGAGCAGGCTGGATCTAAAATCAATATAATTAGATTACCAGGACCAGAAAAGGGTGTTGACGATCTAATTGTGGCTCAAGGAATTAGTAGCTTTAAGCAGATTTATGAGCAAGCAGTAACATTAGAGATTGATCTAGCTAGAACCAAACGAAATAGCGAATTAACTTATCCGATAAATCTAGAATTAGTAGATCGATATCTGCCGAAAATAGATTTTCCACTAAGCGGAATTGTGGGAATTAAATCACCTAAGGGTACTGGTAAAACAACTGCATTAATTCCGGTAGTTGCAACAGCTCAAGCCGATCATCGTCCGGTGTTACTATTAACACATCGGATCCAATTAGGGCAGTTCTTGTGTAAGCGAATTGGCGTAAACTGGATCGATGAACAGTTGCCAAAACAGTCTACTAATAGTTTGGGTTTGTGCCTAGATTCAATCTGGAAACTCAATCCTGTTGACTGGGAAGGTGGGGTAATTATCCTCGATGAAGTCGAGCAATCCCTGTGGCATCTGCTCCACAGCTCTACCTGCAAAAAGAAACGACTGGCGATCCTCAAAATCTTTCAGAACTTGATTGCCAGAGTAATTGAGACAGATGGGCTGATTATCGCTCAGGATGCTGATCTATCCGATATCTCGATCGATTATCTCACGACATTGGCCAATGATGGAGCCGAACCCTGGATTGCCCTAAATCGCTGGCAAGCCGAATGTGGTTGGGATACGTCTTTCTACGATAGCCCCAATCCCACCGCACTAGTCCATCAGCTCGAACTAGATCTCCGCGCTGGACACAAATGCTATGTTACCACTGATAGTCGATCGGGTCGCTATGGTTCCGATACAATCGATCGATATATCCACCAAAATCTCAAGCAACTGGAAGATAGTTATACCAAAACTTTAGTTGTTTCTAGCTATACTACTAATACGATTGGACACCCAGCCGTAGATTTTGTCTCGGAGATTAATACTCAAGCAACTGAATATG
>JANNBD010000354.1:0-2216 GCA_031385105.1 Chamaesiphon sp. OTE_78_metabat_374 | reverse complement strand
ATCGCGGTAATCGATCGACTAAACTGGACACTAGCCAGTTGCTGGATACAATCGGGATCGATCGAATCTCTGGCAATGTTTAATGCTTGAGCTGGCGGCGTAGCAACGACTACCTGCGCCGCTGTGAGGGAAAATTCAGGCTCTTTAGTACTGAGCTGCCAACCATGAGCGATGGGATCGATCGACGTAATTAATTTATCACCAATTATCTCTAAATCTCGCCCTAAATATTTGGCAATACTCGTCGCTCCCAACGGTGCAGCATAATAGTTACCAGACTTAGGCGGCGACTGCAAACTACCATCAGCAGCCAATCGATGGATACCCTCAGTCCAGACGCGCAAAATACCTACAGATACTAATTCATCAATCCAGTGCTGAAACCTATCGCCTTTAGCTTGAAGATAGCACACTCCATGATCCGCAAGAGTTCCAGCCAATCTCCGAGTCGCCAATCTACCACCCAAGCCTCGCGACTTATCGATTAGCACGACTGATTTGCCTGCTTGCTGGAGTTGTCGGGCACAAGTCAATCCCGCAATTCCAGCCCCAATCACCGCAATCTCAACCATAAATCTCAACTCTCACTAGACAGCCAAATCCCCTCCTTTGGCGTAGCCTTTCCGAAGGAAGCGGAGGGGTACCCGAAAGGGGGGGGTGGGTAGATCCCCTCCGCACACAACCCCAGAGATGTTGGGTTTCATTCTTCAACCCAACCTACAATAAATTTACCTACCGTCCTCGCTCCCTTGGATTAATCAACTCACTCAAACCCTCACCCAATAACGACAAACCCGTTACCATCAACGTCAACGCCAACCCTGGAAAAAACGTCGTCCACCAAATCCCCGTCGAAAGTGCGGGGAGAGCCTGCTTGAGATCGTGCCCCCATTCGGCAATCTCGTCAGGTAAACCCAATCCGAGAAAACCCAATCCACCCAGCACGAGAATTGCATCCGCTGCGTTTAGCGTAAATAGCACCGGAACACTTTGAATAACATTAGCAAGCAAATATTTTCTGAGCACATGACTAGTGGACGCACCGAGAGCCTGAGCTGCTTCGACAAACATCTGCGTCTTCAAACTCGCCGTCTGATTGCGGACTACCCGAAAATACTGGGGAATATAGGAAATACTCAAAGCAATCGCCGCATTAAATACCCCTTTGCCAACGATAAATGCCAATGTCACCGAGAGTAGTAATCCTGGCAGAGTGTAAATCGTGTCCATCACAAATAGCAAGACTCGATCGAGATTTCCGCCCAGATAGCCGCTGACCATCCCCAAAGGCACCCCAATCAGCAAACTCATCATCGTCGCCAAGATCACTACCTGGAGAGCCGCCTGGGTGCCAAACAGCGTACGAGAAAACACATCATAACCCTCCCGACTAGTGCCAAACCAATGCTGCCAAGACGGGGCTTGATTGATCGGGTTGTAAGGTGGTGTAGAACTACCGAGCAAGTCTTGCGGATCTTGAAGGATGCCGATCGATTGTAGCAGTGGGGCGAAGATCGCGATCGCCACAAAGCTGAAGGTAATGATCGCGCCCAATTTGAGTAACTGAGCCGACAAAGGATCTCGGCGATTGCGGAAGAGTTGTTTGACAGAACTAAGTGAAAGTCTACTGACAGCCATGTGAAAGTCTACAGCGGGGATGTTGGGTTCACCTACTATAGATCGATCGGTCGGTTAAAATTTGGGTTGACTACGAAGATCTACCCACCCCGCCCCTTTATAGAACCCATTTGAGATCTTCTAACTCTAGTTGTAGTCCTCTTGCCCTCACCCCCAACCCCTCTGTCTTGTCGTTTTCTTATTCGGGGGGAACCCCCGAATAAAAACGCCGCTCCCAAGCTTGGGAGAGGGGAGCCAGAGCCGGAGGCGAAGGCGGGGAGAGGGCGAGGAGGTGTTGCTAGAAATAGGAACTTTGTCTGAACTGGACATCGAAATCAACGATTCTCCAAGGACAGGCTCTACCAACGAGAGTAAATATTCTTGATTAAGAATTGTAAATAGCAACTAATACATTTTACTTAAGGCTAGGACAGTTTCCAGGCTAATAGATAGATCGTGGAGTATAGTAATATACTATTCAATCTCAAATTCAGTTACAATACATAGAACTTAGCTATTTTTCATTAAGGATGCTACGCGAACGAGGTAATTATGGCAGTTACTAATTTAGGTGGAGCGGGACTCAACCTGAGTAAAAT
>JANNBD010000345.1:0-27907 GCA_031385105.1 Chamaesiphon sp. OTE_78_metabat_374 | reverse complement strand
ATTGCAGCGATCGCCGCAGGCAGTGCTGGAGGGTTGGCGGGGGTGCAGCCAATGTCCACAATTTGACCATCACAGGAGCCAATATTCGATTCGCCCTGAACGATCCGTCCGTCGGATAGTTCCGCCCACAGAGCCACATCTGTCAGCGTCGCAGGCAATACTCGTCCCCTAATTGCAAATACTTTGGAGCTAGCAACTACCGCCCGCTCCAAGTCCCCAGTAATCTCAGACATCGCTGTCAAAAATAAATTACCAAAGCTGTGTCCCATCAAGCCATCGCCAGCTTCAAATCGATACTGAAACAATTCTGTCAATAGCTTTTCTTCATCAGCCAACGCCGCAATGCAGTTCCGAATATCTCCAGGGGGTAAGACTCCAAAATCTCGCCGCAGTCGCCCCGAAGAGCCGCCGTCGTCTGCGACAGTAACGATCGCGGTCAAATTTGCACTATAGAGCTTCAAGCCCCGTAGCAGCGTCGATAAGCCCGTCCCACCACCAATAGCGACAATTTTTGGTCCCCGATTGAGGCGGCGATTTTGCCACAGCATATCTAGCAACGTCTGATCGCCATCTGGACGCAAAACTTTGCTAATCTCCCCCAGAGAACGACTGTGACCCCAGAATATCAGAAACAAACCACCACCGAGAACAACTGGCCCCGACAAGTAATGAGGAACCACTCTTGCCAAAAACTCGATTGCTCGATCGACAGTCTGAAATAGCCAGAAAATTGGTGTGAGTTTCAGCCAAATCGCCAAGCCCAAGATCGTCATCAGTACGCCGACATAGATGGTAAACAGCCATCGTTTGATAAAAATACCTGGAGACAACCATTGAAATAACCGTCGGAAACGAGGAGGTTTACCATTTGGGGACGATGAATTACCGCCATTGCGACTGAGATTTCTAACTGCTTGTCTAAAGGTACCGATCGACATTATTTTTTTGATCGAAAGTAAAAGAAATTTATAACTGGCGGATAGACTTGCAATGAGTCAATCTTACAGGTACTCTGACAGATCGCAAAGTCATAGATTGATCCTTTGGGGGAGCAGTCATCTGAACGAATTGCCGAATCATATATCTTGTATGCCCATTTGATCTGACTATAATTGCGATCCTAAAGACTAAGTTCCTAGATTCAGCCATAATACTCATTATCAATCTACAAGCCTCAGATTAATTTTTGGTTAACTTCAATGACAATTACCAAAATTCTTGGCTTAGATCCTGGGCTAGCGAGTTTGGGCTTCGGGGCAATCTCGATCTCTCGACACACTCGCCCACCAACAGCCACCCTGATTGACTTTGGCATTATCCAAACTCCAGCTCGAACCGAGATTGGCTCTCGCCTGGAAACAATCTATGATGACATGCACAGCTTACTCGACGCAATTAAACCGGATTTAGTGGCGATCGAGCAGTTATTTTTCTATAAAATGGGAAATACCATTCCTGTAGCTCAAGCTCGCGGCGTGATTCTACTAGTAATTGCTCAACACAAAGTCCCTTGGGTGGAGTTTACGCCCAGTCAGATCAAACAAGCGGTTGCTGGTTACGGCAATGCTAAAAAGCCAGATGTTCAAGAAGCCGTCGCAAGAGAGCTGGGCTTGGACAAAATTCCTCGCCCTGACGATGCGGCGGATGCTTTGGCGGCAGCTCTGACAGCGTGGATGCAGATTTAGTGGATGGTGAATAGTGGATAGTGAATAGTAGATCTGTAGGTTGGGTTGAAGAATGTTGGCGGAGCCTCTCCGTAAGGAGATAACCCAACACACCCAACACACCCAACACACCATCTAATAAATATCTAATTAAAAAATCAAAACTTTTATGATTGCTAAAATATCAAATCTAATTAATAACTTACTGACCTTTAATGTTTTCTTTGTGATTCTGAGCTTCCTATGGTTTCTAGTGGCAATAATTGGTAAATACACAAATATCCCACTAGGATTACAAGTTTGGCAAAGTCTCTGGGAGCCTTTGTTTCTGCCTGCAATTAGTGTCCTAATGGGTGGTGCGATCGTCAGTGGCACAATTAGCTACGTCACAAAAGATCGTAGCCGTTCTAACTTCTAGCGATCGACAAAATTTTTACAAATATTAATTGAATAAAGATAGCTTAGATCCTAGCTGGTGGGCAGTGCCCACCCTACACTATTCTACGACTACGACTATGGTAGGTGGTGCGTTAGGCTCCGCCGTAACACACCCTACTTAAACCTACCAGAAACCACCCCGCTTGCCATTGGGAAAGACAGTCATAAAATTAGTTTTGGCTTGATTCAATTGCTCCTCAGTGACTTTGACACCTTTGAGATTGGCACCGCACAGATTTGCACCGCGCAGGTTGGCAAAATTGAGATAAGCTTCACTGAGATCTGCACCTCGGAGATCGGCATTTTGGAGATTAGCATAGCTAAAATATCCCTTGCTGAGGACAGTATCCTTTAGCACTGCGTCACTAAGATCGGCTTTCTCAAACTTACCAGCGGATAGATTCGCGCCTTGGAGATTGATATAAGCACAGTTGGAACTGGTGAGCGTGATCCCTGGTAGATGCGCTTTAGCAAGATCGAGACTGCTAATGTCCATATCACTAAAAACTCGCTGCCCACGCCTGAATGCCGCTAGCACACCTTGAGCATCGAGCTTGAGTGGTTCTCTGCGTGGGGCTTGGGGTGCTGGTGCTGGTGCGCCGCCAAAGCCAGTTCGTAGATCGGCTCCAAATCGACTAGGCTCACCACCATTCTCGCGATCTGGTCGCTTTTGCTTGATGATGTCAGCCATTCTGGTGGAAGCTGATGTGACGACAGGGGTTGGATGATTGGGATTATTTGGCATCCCTGGCGGCGAAGCTTGGGCTAGTGGCAGAGCATTTTTATAGCTGTTGACTGGGGTCTGTTGTTGTGGTGGAGCCTGACGATTTTCCACAGTAGCGGCTGGTGCTGCCAAAGCCTTTTGGACTTCTTCTGCTGACTGATAGCGGTACCTGACAGACACCTCCAGCATCTTGCTCAGAACTTGAGTCATGTGCTTACTCAATTCAACATGCTTTTGCCACATCATTTCCCCTGTCGAAGGGTTATACTCGATGTCTTTGGGCGACTTTCCAGTCATTAAATAGACACAAGTTACACCAAGAGCATAGATATCACTCGCAAAGATTGGTCGCATTGCCAATTGTTCGGGCGGTGCATAGCCAGATGTCCCCACGGCAAATTGGGTGTTGGAGGCTTGCTCGACTCCTTCTACTGGTTCCATTTGGGCAACGTAGTTTTTGACGGCTCCAAAGTCAATTAAGACTAGTTTGCCATCTTGTTCGCGCCGCAGAATGTTCGCTGGTTTAATATCGCGGTGAATTACTTGCTGAGTGTGAATATAAGTAATTACAGGCAGAATTTCAATTAGAAAGTCTCTAATTTTATTCTCTTTAAACAGGCCCATCTGTTTTACTTCCTGATGGATTGTATGCCCACTGACATATTCCTGCACGAGGTAAAAGTTGCGCCGTTCTTCAAAGAAGTCCAACAGTCGGGGGATTTGAGGATGGTTGCCAATTTTACCAAGAGTTCGAGCTTCCCGTTCAAATAGTTCCCTAGCCATGCGGAGAAACTTTTCGTGGTTATTGCTGGGTCTTAATTGTTTGATCACGCAAATCGGCTCACCAGGGAGCGATACATCAATCGCCACAAAGGTAGCACCAAATCCTCCTTGTCCTAGTGATTTTGTGACTCGGTAGCGATTGCGGACTAGCAACCTGGCACCACAAGCTTGGCACAGGAAGGCATCGACCGGATTTTTAGGTTGGGGACAGTCAGGGTTTACGCAGTAGCTCATTGAGCCTCACCAATGGAACATTTCTTTCGACATACTGTTGTTTCTTGGCATACTTCTTTGGCTGGGATCAGCGCAAGTAGCCTCCCCTGGGGGGAATGACGTTTCCCACGATCGAGAAACCAGACTAGCTCAGACTCAAATTTAGATAAAATAACTAACCGATCTCTTGAGTTGTAGAGTAGGGCAAGTAAATGATTTAGTAATTTGCTTCTAATTCTACCGCTTTTATTCACACGGTGTACTTTTACCTCATAGTATTATGCTCCTGATACTGTTTCTGGATTGGCATAGCTGCCAATAGCAGATTGACATCAATATCGTTATTTCTAAGGTACCCACATGCAACTGAAAATATCTCGTGGATGAGGAAATTTTTAGAAGCAGGCTTGATCTTGCTGGCTAATTATCCCACTTTTAGGGGGCGTGGGCGCGTGGGAGAGAGACTTAAGACGCTTGCATCTCCCCATCTCCTGATATTCCCAAAACAGTGGCTAGATTTACACCGTAAACTACCAATGAGATATTGCATCGACCAATTGCGAATCTTCGGCTTGTGCTCAATTGTGAAATTTACTAAGAAGTTACTTGCATAAACAAGCTATTAATGATAGGTTGTTTACCTGTGGATGTAACTTAGCTCAAGCAGTTTAGGTAGCAAATCCCACCTGGGGGTGTGGTGGAATGGTAGACGCGACAGACTTAAAATCTGTTATCCGTAATGGATGTGCGAGTTCAAGTCTCGCCACCCCCACTTTTAGAGCAGGTTAGTCAACAAAGCTGGAGCAGTCAACTTTGGGAGTATGAGTAACGCTCCAGCTAGTTATTAGCAATAGTAAAGTGTCTGCGATAACTGTGATTGATGTTGATCGAGATCACCGACAACGAAGCTTATTTTTAAACAACAAATACAATCTCCAACTTTTACAAGAGTTGGAATTTTTTTTGGTTGTAAAACAGATTATTTTCCGGATCGATCGACCCAAACGTTGTAAATACAGAAACAATCGATTTGCAGTCAACAACATTGCCAAAACGGAGTGGTCACTACCACGATCGAATTAGCCTAGTTGCTGACATAGCCGCTGCTTGGACAGATATTCTGACCGGAGCAGGTGAGTAAGGACGATCGCGCCAGTACTAATTTGCAAGTCGATATGGCTAACTGAAAAGTTAGCTGCTACTCTATTTACCCCGAATTAAAATGAAACTATCGACTAGTACCTGGTTGTCGAAAACGATTGCGCTGCCATTATTTATTGGAATTTTAAACATTTTACCTGCTGGGGCTGAACAAATAGCTCGATCGAGAAGTTCTGCTGTCGAACCATTGCCATCAGTAACAGATCTCAATCTGTTAGTACCAGTTACTGCTAATCCACTACCACTCGTTCACGAAGTGTCTCCGAAGGAGAATCGACCAGAATCAGCGGAATCGATTGAACCGATTTGGTCTAATCCTAATCCTACGCGTACAGATTCACCAGCTCCAGTACTCCGAGAACGCCCAAATAGAGCTAACTCCACACCTAAACGGAAAAATTCAGGCCCAAAAAACAGCAACACCACTGCCGACACCGGATCGAAAGATCTGCGACGGATCAGAAACTCTAGACAAAACATCGCCGCTATTTCTCGCCCGCCGCTAAGTGGCAACTATCTGCGATTGGTGAGAGATCCAAATCGAGGGACTAACGATGTGGGCAATCCACTCTATACCCTCGAAGCCTATGTCCAAGGCGAAAAATACCAGACATTTACCGCAGTATCGGGCACCGCACGGAGTCAACCGCTCAACCGCTATCGAGGCGAAAATTCTGCTCCCTTGCCAGATGGTTTATACAATGTCAGCAGCCAGATCGTAGCTGGAACACAGTATGAAGTTGGCAAAACTTTTATCGGCATTTATCCAACTTTTCAGACTGGTCGAACTGATTTGGGGATTCATCTCGATCGCAGTTTCAATCAGCCTAATGGTTATGACGGTACGGCAGGCTGTATTGGGATTACCACTGTCGCTGAACGAAATGCTATTAACGAATTTGTCGCAAAATACCGTCCGCGCAGTTTATTTGTCAAAATCGAGTCTTAAAATTGGTCGATCTTAGCTCAATTTCAGATATTCTCTGCCAGCGATTATTCCCAGGAGCGGCTGCCCCAAGGACTTCGATGGCAGAGAATTTTTGTGTTATTGTGACAGCAGTTATCTTTTTTGATCAATCTCATTTATTTTCTATGGATCGCTCCAAGATTGTTGCAGTAGCTACGGGCGTGATTTCGATCGGATTGGCGATTGCTTATTTACTGATCGTGCAGATTATTGACTCTCGCGGTGAGATGCTCCCTGCACCAATGCTCGAAGTCCTCTGCTCCGGCTTGTTCTAGACCTAAATATGGAATCTGGCTTTCACACTCCATCTGTCATCCGATAGCTACCATATAACTATTTGTTGATTTTGGACAATTCGGTGGGATTAATGAGGTAATGAAAGACTGTCCCTCAACCACTGAATCTACCAAATTAATCAGTGCCGCTTTATTGCGGTTGCGGATGAAGTCGCCTTTTTTTGGAACTCTAGCAATGTTTGTGCGGTTTATCCCCAGTGAAAATATCGCCGCCGCTGCCACTGATGGGCGCGATGTATTTTTCAACCCTAATTTCCTGCACTCATTGCCCAGCGCGGAACAAGATGGGTTGCTGCTGCACGAAATTTTACATGCAGCACTATTGCACCCCTTGCGCTTGAGAGAACGGGATCCGCAACAATGGAATATTGCGGCTGATATTGTGGTAAATGGGATGATTCTCAGCCAAACGGGGTTTGAATTGCCTCAGGGTGGATTGCGGGATCAAAAACTAGAACATCTCAGCGTGGAGGAAGTATATGAGTTATTGCCACCAAATGCTGCAAGTCACCTGCCGTCAATTAATCCCGATCTGCTGACACCAACCGTTGGCGATGTGATTAGAAGTACTGATCGAAATAGTACCGCTGGGGCGGGAGCACCTGAACAAGGAGATCGTAACGCCCAAGAGTTGACCGCACACTGGAAGCAAGCATTCGAGCAAGCAACAGCCGTTGCCATAGCCAGTAAACCAGGTGGCGGCGCAGTGGGAATCGATCGAGAATGGGAACCTGCCCTCAATCCGCAGCTAGACTGGCAATCTTATCTCTGGCAATACTTAGCCCAAAACCCCACGGATTTTCAAGGTTTTGATCGACGGTTTGTCGGGCGGGGACTCTATCTTGAGGCTCTACAAGGTGAGTCAGTCCAAGTTTATATTGGAGTTGATACGAGTGGTTCAATCAACGCAGCCGCACTGGGCTTATTTCTAGCGGAAGTGCGAAGTATTTTGGGTGCCTATCCTCATTTAGTTTGCGATTTATATTATGTCGATAGTGATGTCTACGGCCCTCATGCGCTGACTAGTTATTCAACTTTACCAATCCCACGGGGTGGCGGAGGTAGTTCATTTGCGGCATTCTTCGATCGAGTTGCCGAAACCTGTGATGTACAGGTTCAACCCGTCTGTATTTATCTAACTGATGGCTACGGCGAATTTCCAGCCACAGAACCATCGCTACCGACACTCTGGGTAGTAACTCCTGGTGGTTTAGATCTGGGTCTATTTCCCTTTGGCGAGGCAGTTAGGTTGCTGGATCGGGGGTAGGGAGTGGGGGAGAGAATTGAACTTATTACCATTCACTACCCACAGGCTCCAATACTCACCCAAGTACTGGAGCTTTGTCCATCTGCCCCGTGGAACCACTCCTTTTTCCAAATAGGTGCTTGGTGCTTGAGAGTATCGATCGCGTACTGACAGGCCGCAAAAGCCTCACTCCGGTGAGGACAACCAACGGCGACGAGGACGCTGATTTCGCCGATCTTGAGTTTGCCGACGCGGTGATGGATGACGATCCGGTTTGTATCCGCCCACTGAGTGCGAATTTCCCAGCCAATCGCGGCAAATACCCGCATCGCCATTGGTTCATAGGCTTGGTATTCTAGATAGTCTACCGCTTGCCCCTCGGTGCGATCGCGTACGGTACCGCTCATGATTACTACCGCCCCATTGCCTGAAGCGTCGGCGAGTTGGTAGACTTCATCGAGGGATAATGGTGCAAACCCGATCGCAAATCGATCGGCTGGATGTGCGGAGACTTGGGTGAGGGCGATAGGCATAATAGTCACGATCGGTAATAAGTCTATTGCTAGAATCTAGGTTATGTGTTATTTTTAAAGAGGTTGACTAATAACCACAGCCTGGATAGGTGGCTGAGTGGCCGAAAGCGGCACACTGCTAATGTGTTATGGGGGTGACCTCATCGAGGGTTCGAATCCCTCCCTGTCCGTTCTAAAATTATCAGTTACACCCAACGTAGGGGCAGTTCATGAAGCGGCGGTTTTATTCGGAGGTTTCCTCCGAATGAAACAACCGACAAGAGACTGCCCCTACGTTGTTTTTTATTGCAGCACAGGCAATTCCTGAATTGTTTTGACTGGGAAAGCCGCTTGTTCGAGAGCTACTTTTTCAGCTAGTCGTTGAGCAGCTAAAATATCTAGCTGCTGCCAAACTTTTTGGAGGAGTGGATCTAAGCCAGTGCGAGTTGCTGACGAAATCAGAAATACGGGTTGTTTCGCTACAGCAGCTAAAGCTTTGGCAATCTCGGCAACTTCTTCCTCATCGACGGCATCAATCTTGCTCAGAGCGAGGATTTGGGGGCGAGTAACTAATGTATCACTGTAAGCAGTTAACTCTTGCTGAATTGTCTTGTACGCCGCGATCGGGTCGTCACTAGTTGCCTCGACTAAATGCAATAATACTCGCGTGCGCTCAATGTGGCGGAGGAAATCATGTCCCAAACCTGCACCCTGAGAAGCACCCTCAATCAGTCCAGGAATATCTGCAAATAAAGTTCCATCACCAGAGGGCTTTCTCACCACGCCTAAATTCGGCACTAGAGTTGTAAATGGATAATCAGCCACTTTTGGGCGGGCGGAAGAAAGTGCTGAAATCAACGTAGATTTACCTGCATTTGGTAGCCCAATAATCCCAACTTCTGCGAGTAGTTTTAGCTCCAACCGCACCCGCTTTTGTTGGGGTGGTTGTCCTGGTAGCGCGTATTCAGGCGCGCGATTACTATTGCTGAGAAAGTGAGCATTGCCCAAGCCACCTTTGCCACCAGCGACAACGCGGAAAGTTTGTCCTGGCTCGACTAGATCGACTAATAGTTCGTCAGTTGCGGTATCAAAAATCATCGTACCGCAGGGGACATCGACATTTAAGTCGTCACCTGTCGCTCCAGTACAGTTCTTCGAGCCACCCTTGCCACCATTCTCCGCCTTGAAGCGACGGTTGTAGCGAAAATCTAATAAAGTTTGGAGATTTTCCACAGCAGTGAAGAAGATCGAACCCCCTTTACCACCATTCCCACCAGAGGGACCTCCGGCTGGCACATATTTTTCACGCCGAAAGGTGACAATCCCATCGCCACCACTGCCTGATTCTAGTTCTACTTCTGCGAGATCGATGAATTGCATGGTTGAGGCGATTGGATATAAACGAGTGAGGTCTTATTTTAACTTACTATCATGAATCGAGCGGCAATGGTTGAAGCCAACGATTGTTCGCGGAGCGTTCCCGAAGGGTAATCGCCGCTCGGAATGCAAAGTCCGCCTTCGCGGACTAATATTTATTCAGTCCGCGAAGGCGGACTTTGCATCATGAGCAGAGACTTTAGTCTCTGGGCAATTCTTGCATCATTCACCAGTTTTAAATTGCGCTTTCGCACTGGTAAAAGCCGTTGCCATTACTGATTGAATTTGGTGCGGATCGGGTTTTTTACCACCCATTAAGTCGCCAAAATAGACGCACGCACCTTCACCCAGTGCCACGGTATACGCCGCTGCCCAGGATGCAGAAATCACGCTGCCAAACCCAGGAATAAATTTGATTAGTTGCCGCGCTACTAATTGAGCAATAAAGCCGCCTGCGATCGCACTGACTACTCCCCCAGCTTGCGATCGAGTCAATGTTTGACCATATAATTTACCTAGTAGTCCCACCATCGAAACTTGGATCGCGGTGAGAACAGGCAGATCGGCAAAGGGCAAGGGAATCGCGGCAACTGTACCTGCGGCGATCGAGAACGGTAAGATATACCGACGGGCAACGTCACGATAGATGTTACCAATTTTGTCGCCATCACCACTCATGGCGGAAGTGCCAGTTTGGAGGAGTTGAGACATCGCTCTGGCTTCGGCTTCGGGCAGCAACTCGGCGAGGGTGTCGCGCATTGTCTCCAAGCCATAGAATTCGGGCGTGTAGCCATCATCTGCCAAAGTGAAGTCAATCAGCACAGATCGATCGAATAGCCCTACAAATGCGGCCTGGATGGCAGTGAAGGCTCGATCTACTGACTCGATTCCTGTGGGCTGTTCGGGATGATCGAGTTGAGTCGCTGGGTATAGCTCGTGTAGACAGGTAACTGCCAATAAACAGGGAATTTGGGGGTATTTTTGGCGCAATTCTGTGGCAATTTGGCGGAGGGTATCGATCGCAAAATCATTGATTTTGACAGTCAGAATCATAATCCGTGGGCGACTAGTCTCAGCTTCGAGATCGCTGACTAGCTCCTGAATCAGACTATTGGTATCTCGATCGATATCACCCAAGCCCACGGTATCTGTAAATACTAATAACGGCAGCTCATTCGATGGATAATTGTACCGAATCGTTGATTGGGTATGGGGTCTAAATCCCTGCCCCACGATTTCCGCTGATACTCCAGTCAATCCCCGCACAATTGAACTTTTACCTGCTTGGGGTTTGCCGATTAACAATGCTTCGGTAGTGGGCAATTGAGCGCGGACACTGGTTAAGATTTCCGCTACCTGAGTATCATCGACGCTAAACCACTTGCTGACTGTTTCAGCAGCTTTATCTACAGGCAAAACTTGCATCACCTTACCTGTAGCTGTATGCCAGCCGTTAACCAGCCGATCTGTCCACAGATCTGATGTAGATTTGGGTTCAGTCCGATCTGTGGTGGTTGAAGGTGTAGCCGCTGAAGGTTCTTTTGGGTTTGGCACGATCTTAGGGGGATGACTGCGCTAGTGAGCATCTTCATTATCCGCCACTCGATCGATCTGATGTGGGTTGCTATTACGGTAGTAGTTACCGTCGATATATGATTTGATCGAGATCTGACCGACCATATTCTGGTAGAATTTTGATGGTTTCTATCAGTGGCATCAATGGCTTCAAATCGCGCACGCATCGCACTTGACGCAATGGGTGGGGATGATGCACCTGCCGCCATAGTCGCGGGTGCGATCCAAGCCCAAACAGAATTAACAGACGTAGACGTAATCTTGGTGGGGGATCCTGAGCAAATTCAGGCTTGTCTGAACCAATATCCGAATGCCCCCAAGTTGGAAATTGTCCCAGCGGAGGGGACAATTGAAATGGACGAAGAACCGCTCAGTGCTCTGCGGCGCAAGCCCAAGGCTTCGATTAATGTCGCGATGCAGCTTGTCAAAGATGGTAAGGCTGACGCGGTAGTCTCGGCAGGGCACTCTGGCGCGGCAATGGCAGCAGCCTTACTCAGATTAGGGCGGCTACGGGGGATCGATCGTCCAGCAATTGCGGCAATATTTCCGACAAATCGGGCTGATAAATCCGTGGTGATTTTGGATGTCGGTGCAAATGTCGATTGTCGCCCCAAATATCTCGAACAATTTGCAGTGATGGGTGCTGTGTATAGTGAGTATGTGCTAGGGGTGGAAACCCCGAAGGTGGGCTTGCTGAATATCGGCGAAGAGGAGTCCAAGGGCAATGAAGTGGCGGTGAAGGCACACGAAAGCTTGCAGCAGAATCAGCATATTAATTTTGTGGGTAATGCCGAGGGGCGCGATGTGCTATCTGGCAATTTTGACGTGATTGTCTGCGATGGTTTTGTCGGCAATATCCTGCTTAAGTTTGCTGAAGCTGTGGGTAATATCGTGGTGCAAATGCTCAAGGAAGAGCTACCACGGGGCATCAATGGCAAACTCGGTACTGCACTGCTCAAGCCCAATCTTCAACGCCTGAAAAAGCGGATCGATGCAGCAGAGCATGGCGGTGGTTTATTATTAGGAGTAGAAGGAGTGTGCATTATCAGTCATGGTAGTTCAGATGCGTTCTCGATCGCTAACGCCATTCGATCGGCTAAAAGTGCGGTTGATAAAAACGTAATCGAACAGATTAAATCATCTACTCGCGATAAATCTCCGAAAGCTGAATCTCCGAAGGAGGAATCTTCCGTGGGTATCGACTAAAAGTAGTTTAATTGAATACCGCCTGGTTTTGATAGAGTATCGCTTAGAACTTAGCTAGTGGGCAGTGCTACTAGAATGGTGGGCAGTGACCACCCTACGCGATACTACTTGTCCCCCCGTCTCCCCGTCCCCCCATCTCCCACACCCCCTAACCCCACATGCCATCAAACAACTCACTATTGGGAGTCTCTTTTCTTGGATGCGGTGCGGCTGCGCCAGAGACAGTAGTACTCAATGATGCGTTGGCACAGGTGGTGGACACATCTGATGAGTGGATTGCTAGCCGGACAGGGATTCGCCAGCGGCATGTGAGTAATGATCGAGATTCATTGGCTGGTTTGGCAACTGAAGCGGCACAGCAGGCTCTAGCAATGGCTGGGGTGGCTGCGGCTGATGTGGATCTGATCATCTTGGCAACATCTTCGGCAGAGGATTTATTTGGTACGGCTTGTCAGATTCAGGCACAGTTGGGGGCAACACAGGCGGTGGCTTTTGACTTGACGGCGGCTTGTTCGGGGTTTGTGTTTGGAGTAGTTACAGCAGCTCAATTTTTGAGAGCGGGTGTCTATAAGAATGTGCTGGTAATCGGTGCCGATCTATTATCACGGTGGGTAGATTGGAACGATCGCAATACCTGTGTATTATTTGGTGATGGTGCAGGTGCTGTATTGATGCAAGCTACCGCGAATACCGATCGATTATTGGGATTTGAAATTCGCAGCGATGGCGGTCAAAATTGCTGTTTGAATCTTGCGTTTAAGCCTGAACTTCGTGAATTAATTCCTGGTGTAATCCTTACCCAGGGAAAGTATCAATACATCACGATGAATGGTAAAGAAGTCTATCGATTTGCGATCAATCGGGTACCAGAAGCGATCGATAAAGTCATTCATCAAGCCAATCTGACTAGTGATGATATTGACTGGTTGATTCTGCATCAAGCAAATCAGCGGATTATGGATGCTGTCGCTCAACGGTTACATATTCCGGCGGAGAAGGTAGTTAGCAATGTGGCTAAATATGGCAATACTTCGGCGGCTTCAATTCCGATCGCCCTCAATGAAGCAGTTAGATCTGGTAAAATTCAAGCTGGTGACACGATCGCCACATCTGGTTTTGGTGCTGGTTTAAGTTGGGGTGCTGTCATCTTCAAATGGCGGTAACTTAAATTAATGAAGAATTGAGAATTGCGGATGCATTTACCGCACGGGTTCCCCGTCGGTAAAAATGCACCAAGCAGCGGATGCGCGCTCCTCGGCTTTGCCGAGGGTTTAGCGCACCAAGCAGAGAATTGAGAATTAGTTAACAGTTGTAGGTTGGGTTGAGCGAAGCGTAACCCAACAATCTCATCAATTAATCTCGTGAACGTTGGGTTATCTCCTGACGGAGAGGCTCCGCCAACATTCTTCAACCCAACCTACATACCTAAAGCCCAAAGCCTAAAGCCTAACCCCTACTCCCTACCCTCTACATTATGGAAGTTGACTTTCAGCAGATTGAAGCACGAAAACAAATCTTAGAAAACACTCGAACCGAACTTAAAACCCACTTTGTGGGCATTGATGAAACGATCGACGATCTGCTTAACTATATTCAGATCTGGTATTTGATGCCAGAGATTTTGAGCCGCCCAATCATCGTTAATTTGTGGGGCATGACGGGAGTAGGTAAAACTGATTTAGTTCGCAGATTAGTCAAATCTCTAAATTTTCAAGATCGATTTGTTGAGATTGAACTCAGCCATACAGAGGGAAGTTCTTGGGATAGTTCCGTCGGATCGGCATTAAATCGGAATAGTATTAGCGATGGTAAGCCAGCAATAGTTTTGTTTGATGAAATTCAACGTTTCAATACAATTAATGCTGACGGTACACCAGTGCAGTCATCGAAGTTTACCGATTTTTGGGAACTATTAAGCGATGGTAAATTGTCAAAACGAGTTAGGGACGATCTAGATTATTATATTCAGGATTATCTGTATCAGCAAAAAAACATTAAAAAACGAAAAGAGCGTGGGGAGGAAGATGTTGATGAAAATCCAGCATTGGGTTTTTATGAAGCCCAGAATCTTAAGTCGATGCTGCAACTAGATGGAGAAGTTTCGGATATTGCCGATATGTCTCAGATGCAGATGATTGAACAAATTCGTCAGGCTAAACAAAAGAAAAAAGTATATGAGCCAGTCGATCATTCCAAAACGCTACTAATTATTAGTGGTAATTTGGACGAAGCTTTTTCAATGGCAACCCAAATTTCTGAATCAGATGTGGATGCCGATATCTTCCATGCTTTCACCAAGAAGATTACGATGGTGGATATCAAGAATGCTCTGAGCAAGAGTTTTCGTCCAGAGCAAGTCGCCAGATTTGGAAATATCCACCTGATTTATGCCAGTCTCAAAAAGTGTGATTTCGAGAAATTAATTGAGTATGAGATCGATCGGATTATTGCAACGACTAAAGCTAAATTTGATGTAACTTTGAAAGTCGATCGATCTGTCCATGAGCTGGTTTATCGTAATGGTGTGTTTCCAGTTCAAGGTGTTCGTCCAGTATTTTCAAGCCTAGTTGATATTCTAGAAACTAATCTGGCAAAGTTCTTATTCACATCACTATTACGCAGTGAGAAAAATATTGATATTGCCTATGACTTTACCAAATCTCAAATTACTGCCCAGATTGGTTATCAGTTAGAAGAAATCCCATTTACAGGCAGAATTGATAAAATTCGGCAGAGTAATCTAGAAGCAACAGTTGCAAATATTAGTGTACATGAATCTGGTCATGCGGTAGCTTACATGGTGCTATTTGGATTGGCACCTTTACAGCTAAAATCTAAACTAGCTAGCAGCTATGCAGGTGGATTTACCTTTCCACATCAGATTTATGAAACTAAAGAAAACTTGGTGCGTCAGATCAAGATTTATCTCGCAGGTGGACTAGCTGAAGATATCATCTTTGGCGATAAACTAGCTTCCGTTGGTCGGATTCACGATCGAGAGCAAGCTACCAAGATTACAATTGATTATATTCGCCGTTACGGTTTTGATGATGAATTTCAAGCCAACTATACGCTTGAATATGGACACAGTATGGAAATGAAAGCAACTGATAATGACGTTGAAAAGATGATTGCACGACTGGTATCGGAAACTAGAGAATTATTAGCTTTTAATAAGCCTCTATTGCAAGAATTATCTAGTAAGTTGTCAGAAAGCGGTAATTTAGCAGCAGAAGAAGTTGCGGCAATTGGCATTAAACATGGATTACCCATTGTGGTTGAAGCCGAAGGATTTCTCAAGATTCCAGCTTACGAACAACTTCTACCAAAATTAGAATCTACTTAAATTAATTGAGAATTGAATGTTTAGGATGGGGATTTAACCCATCTATCTTTGCTAACTATTTCAACGCATACAATAACTAATAACTGATATGAAAACTGCATGGGTATTTCCAGGACAAGGATCGCAAATTCTGGGAATGGGAGTGGATTTATTAGAAATAGATTCGGCAACAGCGACATTTGATCGAGCTGCTGAAATTCTAGGTTGGTCGATCGTCGATGTCTGCCAAAATGATGAACTAAAATTGGCAAATACTCAATATACTCAGCCCTGTTTATATGTAATTGAAACTATCTTAGTCGATTTGCTCAAGCAAAAAGGATTGACGGCTGATGTAGTCGCTGGGCATAGTTTGGGTGAATTTGTTGCACTTTATGCGGCTGGTGTCTTCGATTTTGAGACGGGATTGCAACTAGTCAAGCGTCGCGCCGAATTGATGGCTCAGGCTTCCGAAGGTGGGATGACAGCTCTATTGGGATTTGATCGAGCGCAACTAGAAGAGGCGATTGAGGCAACCGAAGGGGTGGTGTTGGCAAACGATAATAGTGCCGCCCAAGCGGTAATTTCGGGCACCGCCGAGGGGATGGCGGCGGTAGTAGCTCAAATCAAATTAAAACGGGCGATTCCGCTGAAAGTCTCTGGTGCCTTTCATTCCCCCATGATGGCAACAGCCGCTGCTGAATTTGGCAAGCTCCTAGCTCCGGTTACTTTTCACGATGCCAAAATTCCCGTATTATCAAATGTTTCGCCACTTCCAGCAACTGATGGGGCGGAATTGAAATCACGTCTGGATCGGCAAATTACTGGCTCGGTCAGATGGCGAGAAATATCGCTCCAGTTGCCGGAATTGGGCATCACACAGGCGATCGAAGTCGGCCCTGGCAAAGTCCTCGGCGGATTGATTAAACGTACCTGTGAAGGGATTTCTGTGGCATGTCTGGGCACTCGATCAGATCTGGACTCGATTACTTAGATTCACGCGATTGGCTTAAACTGCTAACAGTTGCTATCCTGGAATGTAAAGAAGTGTAAAGCGGTGATTTACCGCTGGGTAAAGCATTTATGACAGCAGCAGTTTTGGCCGTTGACGCAGCCTTTCCACTGGAGAATGGAGCGATAGCTGGTGGCGATGACCCCACAAAATTTAATCCGATCGAGTCCTGGTATCCAGTATTTTACATTGAGGATCTGGACAAACTCAAGCCCACGCCGTTTACCTTGCTCGATCGAGACTTGGTGATCTGGTGGGATAGTGTAGCTCAGGAATGGCGCGCTTTTGACGATCGCTGTCCCCATCGGTTTGCCAGGTTATCAGAGGGGCGGATTGCTGAAGATGGCTTGCTGGAATGTCCCTATCATGGCTGGGCATTTACAGGTTCGGGTACCTGCGATCGCATCCCCCAGCAGTTACCTGATGCCAAAGCCGAGACATCCCGCCGCGCTTGTGTGAAATCGCTGCCGACAGCCGTAGATCAGGGCTTATTATTTATTTATCCAGGGACGGCTACGAGAGCCACAGAGACACCGATTCCGCTGATTCCGGTACCGATGTTAGATGGCAAGCCACAGGATGGCTGGGTGATGCTCAATACCTTTCGGGATTTGCCCTACGACGCGCTCACTTTGCTCGAAAACGTCCTCGATCCGAGTCATTTGCCTTTTACCCATCACAATAGTGTTGGTAAGCGATCGAATGCTAGTCCAGTAGAATTGGAAGTGCTTGATTCAGGCAAGTCTGGGTTCACAGGGACTTGGGCAGAGGGGCCACGCAAGGGCACACTCGGCAGGCAAAATACTACTTTTATTGCCCCCTGTCTGATGTGGCATGAGCTGACATCGAAGCAACTAGGCGAAACAATTACGGTGGTTTATGCCACGCCAACGCGCAAGGGGGAATGTCGGGTGTTTGCCAGATTTCCGTTCAAATTCGCCAGTAAACTGCCAGCATTTTTCATTAAAAATACGCCCCAGTGGTATTCGCACATTAACAACAATGCGATCCTCGAAGACGATCAGATCTTTCTCCACTACCAAGAACGCTATTTAGCAAATCAGGGTGGTAGTGAAAGTTTTAATCAGGCTTTTTATCTACCGACTAAAGCCGATCTATTTGTGTTTGAATATCGGCAGTGGTTAAATAATTATCAAGCAGATCCATTCCCTGGTCAAACTTTCGCAGCCGCGTTACCAGCAGTGCAATTACTCGATCGCTATCACAGTCACACTGAGCATTGTCACAGTTGCCGCAATGCCCATAAAAATATTCAGACTGTCAAGCAAGTAATCGTGATTGCAGCTCTATCCGCTTGGATTGTTGCGACTGTGTTCGCACTGATTGGTGCTGGAAATGCCCTATCTGTGGGGTTGATCTCGATCGGGATGGTTGTTGGTGGATCGACCGTTTGGGCAGTCTGCGATCAACTTCAAGTTAAGTTAGAACGCGGCGAAAGGGTTCCTGCTCGTAACCGCAAGTAGATATAAGAAACCCGACTGTCTTGTCGTTTTTTTATTCGGGGGGAACCCCCGAATAAAAACGCCGCTTTTCTAAAAAGTCGGGTTTCTGTTAATAGCTATTAATTAATCAACTTGGACAGCATTAACATCCACTGTCGCATCTTCAGGCTCTTGTGTTGCTTTTGCAGCCCGAACATTACTTTCTTGAAGCTTATCTTTGGCAATTTGAGCAACTTCAGCAATCAATAATGAGATCACGATCCCATCATCAATCCAACCAACTATCGGAAAAATATCGGGAGAAATATCGATCGGACTAACTAGATAAACAACAGAGCCAGCTACCACCCACCAACGATATTTGGGATTACGTAGCAAATCGCGATACCAGTTATAAATTGATTGGATGGAAAAGTTCATGTTGGTTTCCGGTAATCTATTTCTGAGCTGTCTCTATCATCTCTCGATCGCCACCAACTCGATAGGTGTGGAAAACTGCTGTTTTTGTAGTGTCGTCCACACCTAATTTGGTGGATAGTGGATGGTGAATAGTGGATAGTGAATTAAAGCTGTAGGGTGGGCACTGCCCACCAGATAGATCTCAGCTTTCACTCAAGGCTGTTTGTGCTGTTTTATTCACAAATTAGGTGTTAGGTAGAGGCAAGTTTACGGGCTTCCTTGATCATGCCAATCAGGACTTGATGAGCGTCTTCGGAGTCGGTGAGTTCTCGATCGAATGGAATTCTCAGGCTGACGGTGCTACCATCGACTTGGGCGGTGAGATCCATGCCTAAGGGATCGATCGCACTCATGGCGGCTGTCTCGGCGGCAGGAGCTTTGCCAAAGACTTGAGCGTAGGTAAGCACTGCGGACGCATGATCGTCGTTCATGTGCTTGCAAATGCGATCGCTGATTTCGGGAGTAAGAGGATCTGCTGGCATCGTATTTTAGGTTAGTGAGTAAAAATATATCTCGATCGTACCGCAAACTAATCTTGTTCAACCGATCCAGCCAAATTCCAGTGGTTTTTAAAAATGAATCGCCTCCAAATGGCGAGGTTGCGTCCCCTATTCCCCAACAGATGAATCACAATTCCCATCCACTCCAAAGACTACTCGCTTACGGGCAACAATACCGGAGCCAAACTTGGCAAGCAGCGATTTCATCAGTGTTCAATAAACTCTGTGATGTCGCTCCAGAAATCCTAATCGGGATGGCGGTGGATGTCGTTGTCAAAAAACAAGATTCATTTATTGCTACGTTGGGGGTTCGGGATGTCGAACAGCAATTAGTAATCCTGACGCTGATTACTGTTGTTGTTTGGGTATTGGAATCAGTTTCTCAATATGTCTATACCAACCTCTGGCGGAATCTATCCCAGAAAATTCAGCACAATCTCCGGCTCGATGCTTACGGACATATTCAATCACTAGATCTGGCCTACTTTGAAAATCAAAGTACTGGTAATCTGATGTCAGTTCTGGGCGATGATATCAATCAGCTCGAACGATTTTTAGATGTGGGCGCGAATGAAATTATTCAAGTCCTGACTAATGCGATCGTGATTGGGGGCGTATTTTTTGTGCTGGCTCCAGGACTGGCTTGGTGGTCGATGGTGCCGATTCCAATTATTATTATTGGCTCAATTTGGTTCCAAAAAACTCTGGCACCCTATTATGCTAATGTCCGCGAAAAAGTTGGACTATTAAATAGTCGGTTAGCGAATAATTTAGGTGGAATTACGACGATCAAAAGTTTTACGACTGAGGCTTATGAACTCGATCGAGTTCGTGCTGATAGTGAAGCTTATCGTCAGAGCAATCGGCGGGCAATTAAGGTCAGCGCAGCATTTGTACCGTTAATTCGGATGGCTGTTTTATTCAGCTTTACGATGACACTATTACTCGGTGGACTTGCTGCTGTCAAGGGTGAATTGGGGGTAGGTACTTACAGTATTCTGATTTATCTGACTCAACGGTTATTATGGCCACTGACGCGCTTGGGTGAGACATTAGATCTCTATCAGCGCGGGATGGCTTCGACTCATCGGGTGATGGATTTATTAGATGCGCCAATTGCGATTGATTCTGGTAGTTTGACTCTACCCCAGGTGCGCGGTGAGATTGAATTAAAAGATGTCACTTTTGCATATCCAGACAGGTCTACTGTGGTGAATAAGCTATCGCTAACAGTTCCAGCCGGACAAACAATTGCAATCGTCGGTGCGACAGGTTCGGGCAAAAGTACTTTAGTTAAACTGTTGCTGCGGCTGTATGAAATCAATTCAGGGACAATCACTTTAGATGGTTTAAATATTCAAGATTTACATCTGGCTGACTTACGCAGATCGATCGGTTTAGTTAGTCAAGATATCTTTCTCTTCCACGGTTCGGTGCGCGAAAATATCGCTTATGGTACTCCTGATGCAACCCTTGAATCAGTAATTGCGGCTGCCAAAATTGCGGAAGCTGATGATTTTATCGATCGATTACCACAGCATTACGATACGATTGTGGGTGAGCGAGGACAAAAATTATCTGGCGGACAACGCCAACGGATTGCCATTGCGCGTGCGGTATTAAAGAATCCACCAATCTTGATTCTTGATGAAGCGACATCGGCTGTCGATAACGAAACTGAAGCTGCAATTCAAAGATCTTTAGATAAAATCACTGTCAATCGAACTACAATTGCGATCGCCCATCGGCTCTCAACGATCCGCAATGCTCATTGCATCTATGTGATGGATCGGGGGGAATTAGTCGAGGCGGGTACTCATGACGAGTTATTGGCTATGAATAAGATCTATGCTGGATTATGGAATATCCAACAGAAGGCAAGAGCTATTAGTTAAAGATTGAATTGAATCTGCCCAAATCTTGATGACGATCAAGTGTAAAATGCATTGGGCGCGATGAAATGATTACCGGATTGGGTATCTATTATTTAACGGATTTATGAGATCGTCTGTAACTGACTTTATCGATTTTTTTGTCGATCGAATCGTTTTGTTGAGATGTTGTATGGTAGTGACCAAACTAGCCTACTCTCTAGCTACATATTTTGAGCTAGGCTCCAGCAAAATGTATTATACTGATACATTTTGATTTTTAAACAGGTATACCCCTGAGGCTAGCTTCTGCTTCAAGAAATCTATCTATATTTTGCCTGAATTTACTTATCGAGCCAAAATTTGAAGGTTGAAAGCACCGTCCCTACGCAATTATCTGTAGGGGCGGTGCTGTCTTCAAGCTACATATAGTCTGGCATAGCTTCGGCATTGTCTTTCTTCGAGCCGAGTAGATCTAGACTATCAACCTTGATCACGGGGCGAGAACGCTCGGTACCTGTGGCTTTGTCAATCCAGGTTTCCACTTCGAGCGAGCCTTTGATGCCGATTTGACTGCCTTTCTTGGCATAGTTTTTCGCAATCTCGCCAGTTTTACCCCAGATTTTGAGGTTAAACCAATCGGGCTGATCCTGATTTTTGCTGCGACGGTTGACTGCTAGAGTGAGGGTACAGACACATTTTCCCGATCCCTCAAACCATTTCAGTTCTGGATCTCCACCAACTCTGCCAACTAGGTGAACGGTGTTAATACTCATTTTAGATAGTAGTTATGTACTTTGTACCTCATTCTAACATCAGAGAGGGTGATTTTGGGTTAGTGATTTGGCTGATTAGTGAATGGTGGATAGTGGATGGTGAATATTACCAATGCACAGATCAGATCTCCCAGTCTCCCCGTCTCCCAGTCTCCCACGCGCCCCATCTCCCGCTCATAATTTCACCGCTCGCCAGATCTTAATAGTTCGATCGAGACTGGCAGTAATCAAGAATTTACCATTGATCTGGAAGACGATCGATTTGACAGCACCTTGATGCGCCTGAAAACTATTAATTAATGCTTTGGTATCCGCATCCCAAATCTTCACCACGCCATCGATCGAGCCGCTGGCGATTATCTTAGCATCGGGACTGATTGCGACGGCTTGCACGCCATCCTGATGCCCACTGAGAATGTGTGGAGTCGCTGTGCCCAGTTGTCGAATTTGGACAGTATTGTCGCTACTACCACTGATAATTAGTTGTCCATCCTGACTAATTGCGAGGGCGTTAATCGGCTGTTCGTGAGCTGGAACTGTCTTGAGTAATCGCTTATTATCAATATCCCAGAATCGAATCGATCGATCTGCACCCGCACTCACCAATATTTTGCCATTTGGCATGAATTGCATCGCCAGAATTGACTCTTGCTGCTCATTCAGGGTTGAGATAATTTTACCTGTACTTGGATTCCACAATCTAATCCGGCAATCTGCACCGCCACTGGCTAATATTTGCCCATCAGGACTAAATCTAACACTATGAACAAGTCCAGCATCTTCAGTTAATTCTCGCAGTGAATTATATGGTGATTCGCGGCGGCGAAGCTGAACTCGTCGATTCTTATCACCGCTGGCAATATAAGTGCAATCAGGACTAATTGCTAGGGCACAAATTGCATTGTTGGTGCAGTAAGTGCTGATCGGTTGCTGGGGCATAGTTAAGTTCCAAATTGCCACCGTACCGCCATCATCGCCACTAATTAGGTATTGACCATTGGTAGATATATCGATCGTATTAATTGATTTATTGTGCCAGATAAATATATAATCTTCTTGCCAATTGTAGCTAGGGTTTGGCTTTAACATAGGCGAAACTATTTGATTCAGAGAGCTACTAGATTGCTGAAGACTAGTAGTTGGAATAGATAAGCTAACCGCAGGTGTTGAAGTAATAAGCTGAGGTGAATCGATCGGTGAATTACTTACTTGCAAGGCATCAATCACCGCTTGGACAGTTTGATATCGATCGATCGGTTTAGGCTGGATTAGTTTATCAATAACTGTGGCTAATTGTTGCTCGATTGGGGTAGATAAATTATCTCGCCAAGTCCATGCGCCTAGATTATCGTTAAATAATGAAAATGGTGAAATACCTGTCAGTAAGTTTAGGCAAGTTAAGCCCAAGCTATAGAGATCGCTAGAGAGAAAAGATATACCCCAGCCTTGTTCTGGTGCCATGAATTCTGGCGTGCCAATTGTTGTTCCTTGCAATTGAGGTCGATCTAGTGTGGCCAATTTAGCAGCACCAAAATCAACCAGATACAGTTGACGGTTATCAGTGCGACGAATAATATTTTCAGGCTTGATATCGCGATGAATAAATCCTAACTGATGGATATATGCTAGAGTCGATAAAATTGTTGTTAATAGTTCTCTTATTTGAACTGCTGATAAATTACCTTGCTGTGCTAGTTCATCCTTGAGATTTTGACCATCGATAAATTCTTGGACTAAATATTGACGGCTATCTGGGGTGACAAAATAAGCAAGTAACTTGGGAATGTTTGGATGATCTAGTTGTTCTAATGCACTTGCTTCTTGGGTGAATAATTCCGCCGCTTTTTGGGCTGCGATAGTCCCTTCCATCTGTGGAAAAAATTGCTTGATCACACAAAAAGGCTTCGATGGCTTGTCTTCATCAATTGCCTGAAATGTTCGTCCAAATCCACCTTGCCCAATCGGTTGAATTGCTAAATATCGATCGCGTAATCGTAATGTACCACCACAACTGCGGCAAAAACTACTTTGCTGCGGATTCTCTGGTTGTACACAATTAGGATTGAGACAATAACTCATAAACTTTCGATTGTCCTCTAGATTCTGAACTAATCGATCGGTATACGACCGCAAATATTTGTCAGACAGAAACTGTGTAAAATATAAATGGTGGGAACTGCCCACCCTACTAGCAATTATCAACCAAACTTATTAGCTCCAAACATTTTCCGCCACCAGAAATTCAGAGGATAGTAAAGAATAGGCATCCATAATCCGCTAAGGGTAGCGGCAATCAGAATCACGGAAGATTGATTAGTCCAGAGATGATTGAGACTGCTCATACTAGCTACTGAAGACTGTCCAATCGCTGCTTCTAGGAAGTATTGTAGCCCAGTTACAAATTCACTGACGATCGTTAGGAAAAAAGCAGCAATACTCACCGACAAAATTGTATCGTCTAGATAGCGTTGCTTATGTAGCCAGAAAGCTAGTACACCCACAGTCGTCAGGCTCAAGACATGAGTAGGTACAGTACCAAGTGTTGCAGCAGCAGGAAAAGTCATTCCATCCTGAATCAATCCCAGTACAATTCCCGCTGTGGCTGCATGCCAGATCGATCGATTCAGACTCCAGGTAATTGTCCACATTACCAGCCAACTGGGGCCAACACCCAAAATTTCCATTCCAGGTAAGCGAGTAGGTAATAGGATTAGGCATAAACTAACCGAGGCAATTACGATCGAAATATGCAGTCCATTCCGAACGAGAGGGGGTAAATTAGCGATATTCATTGCGGCGCGACTCAGTTTGATTGGCGGGGAGCAGTTGAAGGCACTGCTTTTGTTGCTGGCTTGGCTGGTGCAACTGGAATTACTTCCACCGCATTAGGATTGTGTGGGTGAACTGTCACCCATTCTAGATTAGCCAATGGTGCCGTAAATTCCACAATTGCTTCTGGAGCTGGAGATTTGTTCAAATTCAGCTCAATGACTTTGCCAACGCTCAATCCAGTCGGAAATAGCTGACTGACAGCAGAAGTCGCCACGACATCACCGACTTTGACAGTTGGGCGTTTATCAAAAAACTGCAATACGGCTTGATTAGCACGAGTGCCCTGAAGAATACCCATGTTGCGAGAGCGACTAACCAAGACACCCATCCGACTATTGGGATCGCTAACTAATAATACCCGACTGGTATGGGGCGAGACACTCACAACCCGACCGACAACGCCGCCAATCCCAACTACAATGTGATCGATCGCCACTCCATCAGTACTACCGCGTCCAATTACTACTTGCTGCCACCAATTATCGGCACTCCGCAGCACGATTGGGGCCAAAACTCCCTTAGCTGGAACGGCTGCGCTGTAGCTAGTTAGTTGTTTAAGCTGTTGATTTTGATTCCTTAGTTCTTCCAGTTCATTTTGAAGCTGTTCGACTCGTGCTGTTTTGAGTGTGTCAACCTGCCGAGCATTCGGTGTGAATGCCTGAGAGACAGCATTGTACGCCTCATCTACTAATGCCCTTTGAGTTTGCAACACCAGATATGTACCGCCGATGACCATCCCAAATCCTGCTAATTTTAGGGCATTTTTATCCCACCAGCGGCGCGAGGTAAACATAATTCGTTGCTTGTTTTTTGTTGTTAGTTTGGTTAATTTATTTAACTTTGAAAATTAGGCTGTTGGAAAAGAGGGGGAGATTGGAAGACTGGGGGAAATCATCCTAAGTCTTATTCTCAAGCTCCCACGCTCCCACGCCCTCTAACGGGATCGCCTAGAGACTCCGAGATCTACCACTGAAGATGCGATCCATCTCTTTTAAGTTCTCCAGAACTTTGCCAGTACCGAGGACTACACAGGTGAGCGGATCATTGGCAATGTGGGTGACGATGCCAGTTTCATGACTGATCAGAGTGTCAATGCCTCTGAGCAGTGCGCCGCCACCAGCCAACATGATGCCTCGATCGATAATGTCCGAGGCTAATTCCGGTGGAGTCCGCTCTAGCGTCCGCTTGACTGCCTCAATAATTGTCGAAAGTGGTTCTGACATACTTTCGCGAATTTCGGGGCCTTTGATCGTCACTGTGCGGGGCAGTCCCGATAGCAGATGTAAACCGCGAACTTCCATCATAATCTCATGGTCGTCAGGCCCAGGGTAGGCCGAACCAACTTTGATTTTGATTTCCTCTGCCGTCCGTTCGCCGATCACCAGATTGTGGACTTTCTTCATGTAGTTGACGATCGAATCGCTCAATTCGTCACCCGCAATCCGCACAGATTCGCTAATGACTGAGCCTTGGAGACTCATCACGGCTACTTCTGTCGTGCCACCACCAATGTCAATGATCATCGAGCCAATTGGATCTGATACAGGTAGCCCCGCACCAATTGCCGCTGCGATTGGTTCGTCGATCAAGGATACTTCACTAGCTCCAGCTTGAAGTGCTGCTTCCATCACCGCTCGCCGTTCGACCGCCGTTACGCCACTGGGAATCCCAATTACCAAGTGGGGTCGAATTACTTTACTACCTTCATTAGCACGATGAATAAAGTGCTTTAACATCACTTCTGCGACATCAAAATCAGCAATTACACCATCGCGGAGGGGGCGGAGCGCAATGACATCGCCAGGGGTTCGCCCCAACATTTTCTTGGCTTCGGCACCTACAGCCAGCGGCATCTTTGTCTTTTGATCCATCGCCACCACCGAAGGCTCTGCTAGGACAATACCTTTGCCAGTGACATAGACCAATGTATTGGCAGTGCCCAGATCCATACCCATGCCTCTGGATAAGGAAAAGCGATTAAAAAAACCCACGCGCTTCTTTGCCCCCAAATTTATAAATAATGATGCACTAAATATCCAGTTGGCTGCGATCGATCGCTTTGGTAGATTTTACCTATTGTGCCCTCATCAACAGCAATTATTGCGATCGCCAAGTTCCAATTTTTTAGTCTACTTGCTCGTGTCTACAGCCCTAGAAAGTGGATGGGGACATCGCCTGTTTGAGACAAACCATCCCGCCACTGCGTGAATCTTATTACCTTTTGCTTCGTTAGTCTAGTCGCGATCGCCCACATCAACTAAATGAGTCTTGGTACTCCCATTTTATCAACCACTCCAGACCTCCGACTTGAGCACAATGTCCCATCAACGACGATCGCATTTGCTAAATCATTCGCCTCAAGTACTTGACTCGATCAAAAACATCAGCTATGCTTAGTAAGCGTAAAAAACCAGGACGGTTAGCTCAGTTGGTAGAGCTCCTGCCTTACAAGCAGGCTGTCACAGGTTCGAGTCCTGTACCGTCCATATCAAACAGTTAGTTAACAAAGAGCTGCCGCAGCACAAAGATGTCGTGGCAGCTTTGTGGTCATAAGCACTTGTGATTGTGCTAGTCACCAATATTCAGCCTAATCTGGATCCTGACTAAATATTTCCGTCAGTACCACATTAGAAAATAACAGCCCTTCTGGATCGGATAATTTCAACCAACCATCAGCATTTTCAACCCATCCCGATCGCTGATAGCGTTCTAGACATTTCAAGAGACTAGTTACCTTCTCGATGCCGAACTCAGACTCGATCGATTTCAAGCTCACCCCACGAGATAATCGCAGTCCTAGCATCAAAGTTTCTAAAAACCGATCCTCAGCCGATGTAATTGCGGCTGCTGATTGCCAATTGCAGCCATCGGCTATCCATTGATAGTATTCCTGAGTTTTGCGTGGACGAGTAAATCGCTGATTCTCTAGATTGCTAGCGGCTCCCATGCCGAAAGCGTAGTAGGGTAAATTGTGCCAATAGGTGAGATTGTGGCGAGATTGATGCTCTGGTTTGGCATAGTTAGAAATCTCGTAATGATCGTAACCAGCCGCAGTTAAAGTCTGTTGGGCAATCCGATACATCTGGGCAGTATTTTCATCACTGGGTAATGGTGTATCTCCTGGTTGATACTGCTTGGCGAATGGGGTCTGTGCCTCAACGATTAGATCGTAACAGGAGATGTGATTAGGGTTGAGATCGATCGCGCATTTTAGAGAATTCTCCCAATCAGCGATCGTTTGTTGCGGTAAACCAGAAATCAGATCCAAGCTCCAATTCTGGACACCACCTCGATCGAATAGCTCCACAGCCGCATAAATATCAGCCACAGAATGCGATCGACCACAGACAGTCAATAAGTTGTCTTGAAATGCTTGCACCCCCATACTGACGCGATTTACCCCCGCTTGGAGATAGCCCTGAATCTGAGCCAGATCGAATGTGCCAGGATCGATTTCCATCGAGATTTCCGCACCACTGGCAATTCCAAATTTGGCTGATAATAATT
>JANNBD010000341.1:0-10051 GCA_031385105.1 Chamaesiphon sp. OTE_78_metabat_374 | reverse complement strand
ATTTTACTGTGATCTACAACTATCGCTAGATGTAGAAATTTATCTAACGTTCAATACTCCATGGCTCCAATCCGTATTTGCATTTGCGGCGAAATTCCCCTTTCAAAATTCGCGAAAACGGTTTAAGGTGAGAAAGCCTGTACTGATGAACTGAAACGATGGCTTTTTCTGCACTGATTCGCACCCTCGAACGATCACAACTGGCGGCGGAACTGCTCTCAAAGCTCCAACAGCAGCAGATGCTTCACCTGAGTGGATTGCCACGTTTACCAAAGGGTTTGGTTACGTCAGCCTTGGCGCAGGGATCTGGGCAACACTTATTAGTTGTCACAGCTACGATCGAGGAAGCTGGCAGATGGGCGGCTCAATTGGAGGCGATGGGGTGGCAAACCGTTCAGTTCTACCCCACGACAGAATCATCGCCCTACGGAGCTACGAGCCTAGAATCAGAGACGATTTGGGGACAGATGCAGGGGTTGGCGGAGTTGGTGCGATTGGGAAATGGGAGCGCGGGGGATCTGCGAGTAGCGGTGGTATGTACGACTTTAGCTTTGCAGCCGCATTTGCCTGCGCCGGAGGAGTTTGCGGCGCGATGTTTGACGTTGCGGGTGGGGGATAGTGGGGATGTAGAGCGGATTGGGACTCAGTTGGTGAATTTGGGGTACGATCGAGTCCCGCTGGTAGAAGTTGAGGGACAATGGAGTCGGCGGGGGGATATTATTGATATTTTTCCGGTGGCGGCGGAGTTGCCAGTCCGGTTGGAATGGTTTGGAGATGATTTGGATAAGTTGCGGGAATTCGATCCCAGTACTCAGCGTTCGTTGGATAAGATTGAGCAGTTGGTGCTGACTCCGGTGAATTTTGAGGAGCGGGGAGCGGGGAGCGGGGAGCGGGGAGAAGAGGAAGATGGGGAAAGTTTAGTTACGAAAACAACTAACTTTACTTCAGATCTGCAACCTCGATATTCGTTAATAGATTATTTACCAGATGATTGTTTGGTAACGATCGATGAGTTCGATCGATGTGCAGCGCATAACGATCGATGGTGGGAATATACTCATGAAGAATGGGAAACATTACCCGCAGGTACTCCAATTTGGCATCAGAAATTTAGTGATAGTATCGCTAAGATTGAGGAGCGATTTAAGTATTTGAGATTGGATGAATTGGCGGTGAGTGGGGAGGGTTTAAATTTATCCTGTCGATCGATTCCGACGATTCCCCATCAGTTTGCCAAGATTGCTGGAACTCTGCGGGATTATCATAAGCAAAGTTATTCTAGTTGGTTAGTATCGGCTCAACCATCTCGATCAGCATCACTATTACAGGAGCATGATTGCCCTGCTCAATTTGTCGCTAATCCTCGCGATTTTCCGGCGATCGATAAGTTGCAAATTCAGCATACTGCCGTGGCAATTAAGTATTCAGGTGTAGCTGAACTGGAAGGATTTATTCTGCCAACATTTCGGATGGTACTTGTGACCGATCGAGAGTTTTTTGGGCAGCAATCTCTGGCTAGTTTTAGTTATGCACGCAAGCGGCGGCAGGCAGTATCAAAACAAGTCGATCCGAATAAATTGCGTCCAGGTGATTATGTCGTTCATCGCAATCATGGATTAGGGAGATTTATTAAGTTTGAAAGCATTCAGACTGATGATACTTTGCGCGACTATCTGACGATTCAATATGCTGATGGTTCGCTCAAAGTTCCCGCCGATCAGGTGGGAGTATTGTCCCGTTTTCGTCAGGGTTCAGGTGCCAAGCCCGAACTGAATAAATTATCGGGGCAAGCGTGGGAAAAGACTAAGGCTAAGGTTAAAAAATCGATTAAGAAATTAGCTTTTGATCTGCTGAAACTCTATGCAGATCGATCGATCAAGCAGGGCTTTACTTATCCCCCTGATGCTCCGTGGCAGCAGGAATTGGAAGACTCATTTCGCTATCAGCCCACACCGGATCAATTGAAGGCAACTCAAGATGTCAAGCGAGACATGGAGAGCGATCGACCGATGGACAGGTTGGTTTGTGGCGATGTGGGTTTTGGGAAAACTGAAGTAGCAATTAGGGCGATATTCAAGGCTGTAACAGCCCATAAGCAGGTAATTTTTCTGGCACCTACAACAATCCTCACTCAACAGCATTATCATACTCTGCAAGAGCGATTTGCCCCCTATCCAGTTAACGTGGGATTGCTGAATCGATTCCGTACTGCCGAGGAGCGTAAGAATATTCTCCATCGGCTCAAAACTGGTGAGCTAGATATTGTAATTGGGACTCATCAACTATTAAGTAAAGAGCTAAAGCTCAAAGAATTAGGCTTGTTAGTAATTGATGAAGAACAGCGGTTTGGAGTCAATCAAAAGGAGAAAATTAAGACCCTCAAAAGTGATGTTGACGTGCTGACTTTATCTGCAACACCTATTCCCCGAACACTCTATATGTCTTTGTCTGGTGTGCGCGAAATGAGTTTGATCATGACTCCGCCGCCATCCCGTCGCCCAATTGCGACTCATTTGTCGCCCTATAAACTAGAAGCGATCGCCACAGCAATTCGCCAAGAACTGGATCGCGGTGGTCAGATCTTTTATGTGGTGCCGCGCATCGATGGAATTGAAGAAACTGCGGCAAAAATTCTGGAGGTAGTGCCCTCTTGTCGGATTGCGATCGCGCATGGGCAAATGGATGAATCAGAACTCGAATCAACGATGCTGACGTTTAGTAATGGTGATGCTGATTTACTTGTTTGCACCACAATTATTGAATCTGGTTTGGATATTCCGCGCGTGAATACCATCTTAATTGAAGACGCTCATCGATTTGGATTGTCACAGCTTTATCAACTACGAGGGCGAGTCGGGCGGGCGGGAATTCAAGCTCATGCTTGGTTGTTTTATCCGAAGGAATCAAGTTTATCGGAACAGGCTAGACAAAGATTAAAAGCAATTCAGGAATTTACCCAATTGGGATCTGGTTATCAATTAGCTACTCGTGATATGGAGATTCGTGGTGTAGGCAATCTTTTGGGTGCAGAACAGTCGGGACAGATGGATGTAATCGGGTTTGATTTGTACATGGAAATGCTCCAAGATGCAATCAAAGAAATTCGCGGACAGGAAATTCCCCAAGTCGATGATACGCAAATCGATCTCAAAGTTACCGCGATGATTCCGGCTGATTATATCTCTGATCTAGAGCAAAAAATGAGTGCCTATCGATCGGTAGCTGCTGCCGATACCAAGCAAGAACTAGTCAATATTGCGGCGGAATGGAACGATCGATATGGTGAAATTCCCAAGCCAGCGCAACAGCTATTTCGGATCGTCGAACTTAAGCAAATTGCCAAGCAACTCGGCTTTAGTCGGATTCGTCCTGATGGCAAACAGCACGTAATTTTAGAGACTCCGATGGCGGAACCAGCTTGGAATTTGCTAGCTGAATACCTGAGTGATAGCGTTCGATCGCGGTATGTTTATAGCATGGGAAAGGTTACTGCAAGGGGATTAGGTGTATTGCGTCCCAATGAGCAGGTAGAAACACTTATTAATCTACTCAGTAAAATGGAAGGGGTGTTAATGGCTAGTAGTTCAAGTTCTTAGTCTAATTTTCTACCTTAATCGAAAATGGTTATGACAACCGCCAAGGCGGTTAGTATACTCCAGCGATTGAAATCGCCGCTCGTGGTGCAAAGTCCGCCTGTCTTGAAAAGTTGCTCCACTTGGGGAAACCCCAAGACCGCACTTTTCGCTACGCGGACTAATTTATTCAGTCCGCGTAGGCGGACTTTGCATCACTAGCCACGACTTCTAGTCTTAGGCGTTCATCAGATTTCATCATAAAAATCAACCAATCCTAAATTCTAAAATTTGTCCTTGTTCGCTGCCAAATTTGATTTGCATTCCCGATTGCAATGGAAATTCTTGAGCGTGAACTTTTTGCCAGTTACCATCAACATCCAGCACATAACTGCCAAAACGGGATGAATCACGCAGATAGTAAACTCCGCTCATAATATCTGTCTTTGAGAGCGATCGATAGACAATTTCCGCATGATATTTGGAGATCCACGGCTCAATAATTACCAAATCATTATCCACCCATCTCCCGACTCGCATCAAACCTCGATCGATCTGACAATTAGGCTGATTCTCGAATCCAACCGAGCGCAGATATGCAGTGGGAATAATTTGGGGAATCGACGGAATTTCGGTGACGGCTTGAGTCAGGGGTTGGATTAATTCGCCATCAAATTCTGGGTGCATATACAGAATTGGTAGTGTCCAGGCGGGTTGATTGAACTTGTATAAAATTAGTAACTGTTGTCTAGCAGTAGCAACAGCCCTGTCGATACTCATTCGATCAGTCAGAGCTTGGGTAAATGCCTGAATGAAGCTCAGAGCCTCCCTGTCGGCGATCGGATCGCGCATCGCCAGTACTGCTGGTACACCATAGTGCAGCAATACTTCCGCCAAACTACTGCGAGACACAGCTTGCTGTTGATGATAATAAGGCTGTGCGCCCCAGCAGGAGTTAAATACAGCTAACTTGACTCGACACCGCACTAATAACTGCGCTAATTCTGTCCCATTAATTCCACCCAGATCGTTGAGCATCAGCAAGCCGCCATCCGGCGCAGGGATGCCATGCCCAGCATAGAAGAACAGATTGTACGGCTGACTCTCCAGCTTGGCAATCAGCTCGGCGGGACTAGGTTGAATCAGCGTATCCACATTACAAACGGCTGGATTGAGATGATTGGGCGGATTGAACTGGCTGGGAATGTGATTTTGCAAGACTTTGGCGATGGTGGCTGATTCTTGCTGGAGATCGAGCTGGGGGCTACCAGGGATATTTTGACCAAGGACTAGTAAGATTTTGATCGATCGATCTAGTCGTTGAGTGGGGAGCGGATCGACATCACTATTTGTGCGGCTAAATAACACATGTCGATCGAGTGAGATTGCGGGTTTACCAAGCTGTGGCTGGATGATTTCCCACGGCAATGAGATGCACTCTGGATCGCGAATTTCCAGGCGGATGCGGAGCATTTTACCTTGCCCAATCGCCATCCCTTGACTGTAAGCAAAAGCATTTCCCACATGCTTAGAAAATAACCACTGCCACAAATTCAACCCCAAGTACTGCATCAGATTTGCGCTGTAACTGTTGAGGTGAGGTACTTCTACCGGACTGACAGCCGCTAAATCTAAATCGGGAATACTCAAATGCTGATGGCAGGGCAAGCAAGCAGGCTTCCGCCCGGGACTAAAGAACTCTTGCCATCCCAGCCAAATTTGGGAAAGATCAATCGTCCAGCGGCAATTTTCAATCACATAGCCGCCAGGATATGGTGCTTTAACCACCCACACCGCATAGTTGTCCAGCTCAGTTGCCTCTAGACGCGCAACTGCAATATTTAGAGAAGGATGTTCATCCACGGATAGACACTGGAGAAGAGGAATTGAGCAGAGTGGCACAATTAGGATTAGTCAATGCCATTATCCGTGATTTTGCCCTAAAGTCGCTATACTTGCTCTATGCGATCGATCTTCAACTATTTAGCATTATGGGCTTGATTGAATTACCGCTCCTCTTAGGTTTAGGAGTAGCAATAGCAATATTTATTTCCAAATCCAATCAACAAAAACGATTAGAATCAGCTTTCTATCAATTACTCCGGCAGCAGGATAGTTGTATCTCATTAATTCAGTTGATGGCGATTTCTCAAGTCAGTAGCCAAACTGCCAAAGACTTTCTCGATCGACAAATTCGACTGCTCGACGGTATTCCAGAGGTTGAGGAAGATGGGGATACTTTTTATCGGTTTCCCAAGTTGCGGCTACCAGATTTGCTTGTGGATGATGGATGGTGAGTTAGTTCGTTGAGAATTGAGAATTAATAGCCCAACTAGAGACAGTCCAACACACCCAACCGAAAATAGTGAGACAGTTGATGGTTGTGGGGTTGGGCGAAAATTAAGGAATGTAATGTTTTCAGGCCAGGGTCAGAAGTGGACACCAGATCGGGACTATGATGAGAAAAATTGTAAAGTTTCGTAAGAAGAGAACTTTAAACATATGCCTATTCCATTATTAGAGTATTCTCCCTCGTCACAAAATACCCGTGTTAAAGGGTATGAGGTACCTGGCGACGAGCAAGCAAGGATATTTTCCACTGATAACTTGCTCTCACCTGGTCAGACTTCTGACTTGATCGAAGCAGCTTATCGTCAGATATTCTTTCACGCTTTTGCCTCCGATCGCGAAAAATTCCTCGAATCCCAACTGCGGAGTGGTCAAATCACTGTCCGCGACTTCATTCGGGGCTTGTGCTTATCCAATACTTTTACCAATAGCTTTTACAACCTTAATAGCAACTATAAATTCGTCACCCACTGCATCCAGAAGGTGCTAGGACGCGACGTATACAACGAAGCAGAGAAAATCGCTTGGTCGATCGTCATCGGCACCAAAGGTCGTGCAGGCTTCATCAATGACCTGCTCAATAGCGAAGAATATCTAGAAAACTTCGGCGATAGTATCGTCCCGTTCCAACGTCGCCGCGTCCTTCCTTCTGGTGCCAGCGAGCTGCCGTTCAACATCCAATCCCCTCGCTACGACGCTTACTACCGCCAGAAACTAGGCTTTCCCAAAGCGTCTTGGCAAGCCGCTGTCCGTAGCTATATCCCCCAAGAAAAACAAGCCAGACCCGGATCACCAGATCTATTCAAAGCAATGGCAAAAAGTCTGGGTGCAATCGGCAATCAACCTCAAACAATCTCACCTTACAATATTGATTACCAAAATCTAGTACCGCGCCGCTAATCTGGCGATGTAAGTACTAAAGAATGAGGTTTTTGATCGATTACGCCGCAGATGAGTTGAGCGATTCGATCAAGAGCCTCTTTTTAATGCTAGCAAGCAGCGCATACTATTCTACGCGACAAACTGGGAAAGTTTCAGGTTAAATATACATTCGATCGCTAACTAAAAGTCTCTACCGATGTGGGATTTAATAGAAATGCCGCTGAACGTATTGCTGTAGCTTCAGACACCTGAATTGGAATAAGTTCGATCGAGCTATCTTGCAGTAATAAATCCCGAACTTTGACATTATCACCAGTATTGAATGTCGTCTCATAAAATACCTCACGAATTCCAGCCGAAATAATAATTTTTAGACAAGATAAGCAAGGTTCTAACGTTACATAAATACTCCCTCCACCAGTTGAAATACCATGTTTAGCAGCTTGGGCGATCGCATTTGCTTCGGCATGTACCGATCGAGAAGGCAATGTTTTACTAGCATTACAGGCACTCAATTCAGGATAACAAAAGCCCTGAGTTGTACAATGTGCCGAACCAGAAGGGGAACCGTTATAGCCTGTTGATAGAACTTGGCGATCCTTAACAATTACAGCACCAACAGGAAAGGCTAAACATGTAGATCTGGTGGCGGTTAGTTTCGCCAGCATCATGAAATATTCATCCCAGGTTGGACGTGAAGAAATGTCGTACATGAATTAGTGAATGGTGGATAATGGATAGTGGATAGTGAATTGCCACTACTAGTTCTGTAGTTCTGTAGGGTGGGCACTGCCCACCAGCTAGGGTTTAAGCTTTTCCACTAGTTTATTTACTTTCTGATTACACAATAATTAATTTTTTTGGCGTGTAAATTTGAAAGGTAAATGGTTTTTGCCCAGCCATTTTGTCAGAGAAGCTTTTTTCAAGCTGATTAGGAATATGTGGTTCAAATTCTCGATCGATCGAATCTCGGTTGCGAGGAAAGAATGTATCACAATCATAGCTTTCTTCTAGGCGAGAAAGATAGATAATATCAAGATCAATTAGATTGAGTACCTGTTGATATAGATTAGCTCCACCACAATAAAATATTTTAGTGTCTTTGGCTAATTCAATATCTTTGCAATTAATATCGCTAGTAAAAGTTAACTCTGCGGCGGAATACTTGCCCTCAAATTTCTCTCTATAGTCAGCGGCTGCTGACGTGACTACAATATTCTGTCTACCTTTCAATGGTGCTTTACTGCGATCAAACATCCCATCAAAAGTTTTCCGTCCCATCACGATCGTATTACCCATCGTCAGGTTCATAAATAGCTTCAAATCAGCAGGATAATGCCACGGCATATATCCATCTTTGCCAATACCACCATCTTTGTCGATCGCTGCAATTAAAATTTTCTGAGTCATATTAATACTTTAAACTGCTACAGGTAATTTGATAAATGCACCATGTTGATAATTGACTAATTGAATCCGATCAATATCATCATAGGTTAGATCAAACATCGATCGATCCTCCAATTGACTCAAATCTAATTGTGGCAAGTCATAAGTCTCACGACTAGCAGCCTGATATGGTTCGATATGATCTACATATACATGTGCATCAGTAATCGAATGATAAAAGTCACCTGGTGCGAGATTAACTTCGCGACAGATTAGTAATAATAGCAGTGAATAACAAGTGAGATTAAAAGGATTGCCCACACAATGATCTGACGATCGCTGTTGCAGTTGTAAGTTTAATTTACCGCCTTGATAATTGAGTGTAAAACTATGATGACAAGGCGGTAACTTACTAACAATTGCATTAGGCGGATACCAAGCCGTAATGTGGAGCCGACGCGATCGAGAATTGCGCTTCAATTCATCAATTGCCCACCTTAATTGATCGAAACAAGGCAGAACTATGTTTTTTTCAGCATCTATAACTAGATCGTGTCGGTACTTGCTATCAGCTATGTTAATCAATGATTCACTATCACACAGATAGTTGCTATCCCCGCGCCGAATTGGTGCCACATAATCGGGAACTGGATAGTATCGCCAAAACCGACCATAAGCAGTCTCTAAATTACCATCGGCATCACTCCATGCGTCCCAAATTTTAGTATATTGCCTGAGATTGCGAATGTGTGGTTCCCCAGATAGATACCAGATCATTTCGGTAACTAAACTCCGCCACTGAATCTTCTTGTGAGTCAAGATCGGAAAAGCTTCCGCAGTTACAGGTAAGCGATAACTCAGTCCAAATAATGAGACAGTATCAGTGCCAGTGCGGTTAGTTTCTCGTGTTCCTTCCGTGAGGATTCGATCGAGAATTTCTAGGTATGTTTTGTCTATTATATTCATATATAGTCGAGCTATTCGATTGGTTTGTGGGATAGAAACCCGACTTTTTGGAAAAGTCGGGTTTCTCGCAGTAATTTAAACCCCAGTATGTCCGAATCCACCCTTCCGTTCACCCACCGTTGTCAACTCATTCACCACCCGTTCTTGAGCCACACAGACCTCCAGAAACATCACCTGAGCGATCCTAGCACCATGACTAAATAGATGCAGATCGCGACCGTGATTGATTAACCCCACACCCACCCAGTCAGGATAGTGTTCATCGACGATGCCTGGGCCATTAATTACTGTAATCGAATTTTTGCACGCCAAGCCGCTGCGGGGACAGACTAGCATCGTGGCGATTTTATCTGGTTGATCTGTACTTAAACCCACCTTAAAACCAGCATTGATGATCTTCTGTTCACCTGGAGCAAGGACGAAGAATCTTAGCTCTGATTCGTGTTGCTGTAATAACTCGATCGACAACTTTTCTGCTACTTGCTTACCATTAATATACAGCGAACCTGTAGGATATTCGTGCAAAAAATCAGCCTGAATTTCTTGTAAAGACTCTAAAAAATTGGGCGTGGGACTCGATGGTAAATAAGCTTTTATATCTAGAGCGGCTGCTCTATCCACTGCCCGCTGGGGTCTAAATTCTGGCTCTGCTAGGACATATTCAACTGAAATCACGCTATTCTGCTCAGATCGATCGAAACTTTACTCACCTATCTTGCCATGTTTTGCTGTGGATCGATTGACTACAAATTGAAGTAATAATTAACCAAAACATCTTAAATCTTTTAGAAGTTATGTTAAGCAATTTAAACAGATCGAATTGTAAATTTTCGCCCATTTAACCAGCAACCTAGTTAATAATGCTAGACGTAGCAGAAATCATTATACAAATT